>NZ_BCBP01000028.1:0-117812 GCF_001753955.1 Pseudomonas sp. NBRC 111139 | reverse complement strand
CCAGGCCGGCCTGGTGCAGGCGGCGTGCGGCGCCGGCATAGCCCTGGACGATTTCGTCGATCATTGCCTGGTCCAGCGCCCGTGGCATCACCCGGAAGCGCTCATTGGGCACCGCAGAGGCCGAGTAGGCTACCGCCAACAGGCCGTCTGCCGATTCCATGATCTCCCGCCCGGGGTGAAACAGTTGCGACAGCACCACGGTGCCGTGCGCGTGGCAGGCCTCGGCAAGCTGGCGGTAGCCGTCGATGCAGGCATCGTCCGTGGCCATTAGCACATGCGAGGTGTAGCGGGCACTGTCGTGCACCCCGGCGACCTGCAGCACGATCAGGCCAACGCCGCCGGCAGCGCGGTCGCGCTGGTAGGCGATCAGTTTGTCGTTGACCAGGTTGTCGGTGGGCAGGCAGGTGTCGTGCCCGGTGGACATGATGCGGTTTTTCAAACGTTTGCCGCGGATCTGCAAGGGCTCGAACAAGTGTGGGAAGGCGGTCTGCATACAGGCGGCTCCGGTACGGTGTTGTTATTTTTCTATCAAAGTGTAGCGATAGTAAAAAATCAACTTGTTTTTTTACTGGCGTTTGTCTAGGTTTTCCTCACTCGCATGGCGAGGGTGTGACCTCAAAACAACAAGAAAACGGGCCCGTCGGGCACCGCCAGGAGGAAACTACGATGCAGCTATATCCACGTGTGACCGGCCTTTGTGCAGCCTTGCTGGCCCTTGGCCTGGGCACTGCGCAAGCTGCGCAGCAGATGGTTGTGGTCGGTTATGGCGGCGCGGGCCAGAAGGCCCAGGATGAGGCGATTTTCAAGCCCTTCATTGCCCAGGACGGCAGCCAGCTGATCCAGAGTGAATACAACGGCGAAATGGCGCGGATCCAGGTCATGGCTGACACCGGCAACGTCGATTGGGATGTGGTGCAGATCGAAGGCCCTGACTTGATGCGCGGCTGCGACGAGGGGATCTACGAGCACCTGGACTGGCAGCGCCTGGGCCATGCCGCCGAACTGATCCCGGCAGCCGCACAGGATTGTGGGTCGGCCGCGCTGGTCTGGAGCGTGGCTATTGCCTACGACCGCAGCAAGCTGGCCCAGGCGCCGGCGTCGTGGGCCGACTTCTGGGACGTCGACAAGTACCCTGGCAAGCGCGGCCTGCGCAAGCGTGCGGTGTACAACCTGGAATTCGCGCTGTTGGCTGACGGGGTCAAGGTCGAGGACGTATACCGGGTATTGTCCACGCCGGCAGGTGTCGAGCGGGCCTTCGCCAAACTCAGCGAACTCAAACCCCATATCCAGTGGTGGGACGCCGGCGCTCAACCCGCGCAATGGCTGGCAGCCGGTGACGTGGTGATGACCTCCACCTACAGCGGACGAATTGCGGTGGCGGCGCAGCAGGGCAGCCCGTTGGCCGTGGTATGGCCTGGCAGCCTGTACGGTATGGACTACTGGGCGATCATCAAAGGCTCGCGGCATGTCGACCAGGCCAAGCGGCTGATTGCCTATGCCAATCAGCCGGATACCCAGGTGCGGTATGTACAACAGATCCCCTATGGGCCAACCAATACCCAAGCCGCGGCCAGGCTTGACCCGGCGCTGGCCAACTGGGTACCCACTTCGCCACAGAACCTTCAAGGGGCGCTGGCCATGAACGTGGAATTCTGGGTCGATCATGGCGAAGAACTGGAGCAACGCTTCAACGCCTGGGCCAGCAAATAGCGCTCAGTAAAGGGGCAACAAGATGACTGAAACGGAACTAAGCCTGCGTCGGGAGCTGGCTGCCTGCTACCGGCTGATCGCGCACTTTCGCATGAGCGATCTCATCTTCACGCATATCTCCCTGCGCCTGCCTGGGCCGGAGCACCATTTCCTGATCAACCCGTATGGCCTGCTCTTCGAGGAGATCACAGCGTCCAGCCTGGTGAAGATCGACCTGCAGGGGCGGCCGGTGGGGGCTGCCCGTCACCCGGTCAACCCGGCCGGGTTCGTCATTCACAGTGCCATTCACGCTGCCCGCGAGGATGCCCAGTGCGTGCTGCACACCCACACCCGCGCAGGTTGCGCGGTGGCCGCACTGGAATGTGGCCTGCTGCCGGTCAACCAGATGTCCATGGAGTTTTACGGCAATGTGGCTTACCACGCCTACGAGGGCGTCGCGCTGGACATGGATGAACAGCAACGGCTGGTGGCCGACCTGGGCAACAAGCCGGTGATGATGCTGCGCAACCATGGCCTGTTGACCACGGGGCGCAGTGTGGCTGAAGCCTTCTTGCGCATGTACTACCTGGAGAAGGCTTGCGAGATCCAGTTGGCGGCGCAAAGTGCTGGGCAACTGATATTGCCGTCGACCGACGTGTGCGTGCGTACCGAACGGCAGTTCAACGCGCCGGGGAGAGGGTTGAAGCAGGGGGAACTGACCGACCCGGATGCGCTGCAATTGGCGTGGGCGGCGTTGTTGCGAATGTTGGAAAAGGTGGCGCCTGGTTATCAGGATTGAACCTGCGCTTGCTGATTTGGCAGTTAGTCGTGCAAACGACAGCGGGCGGACGGAACAGTCACTGTAGTGCAACCATTGCTTTCAACTGTGCTGGTCCCTTCTCAAGGAATACCGTTATGCTGTAACGAAATATGTCTAAAAAGCCTGCAGAAGGAAGTCGCAATGCCACTCAAGGACCTGCTTATCGCCCTGGTGGTGATTGTCGCCTGGGGCGTCAACTTTGTGGTCATCAAGGTTGGCCTCGACGGGCTGCCACCGATGTTGCTGGGGGCATTGCGTTTCTTGCTGGTGGCGTTTCCGGCGATCTTGCTGGTCAGGCGGCCCAAACTGCCGTGGCGCTGGCTGATCGCTTACGGTGCGACCATTTCACTGGGCCAGTTCGCGTTCCTGTTTCAGGCCATGTACAGCGGCATGCCGCCAGGGTTGGCTTCGTTGATCCTGCAGTCGCAAGCCTTTTTCACCCTCGGTTTTGCGGCGTTGTTTCTCGGTGAGCGGCTGCGCCTGGCCAGCGTGCTGGGGCTGCTGGTGGCGGCCGGCGGCTTGGCACTGATCGGCAGCGAAGACGGCGGCCATGTGCCCATGCTGGCGTTGGTGCTGACCCTGTGTGGCGGTGCAATGTGGGGCCTGGGCAACATCATTACCCGGCGGTTCGGCTCGGTCGACCTGGTCGCGTTGGTGATCTGGGGTGGGCTGATCCCGCCACTGCCATTCCTGGCACTGTCCTGGTGGCTCGAAGGCCCCGAGCGCATTGGCCATGCCTTGGCCAATATCAGTTGGAGTTCGGTGCTGGCCCTGGCGTATTTGGCCTTTGTGGCCACCATGCTCGGCTACAGCCTGTGGAGTAAGTTGCTGTCGCGTCACCCGGCAGGCAAAGTGGCGCCGTTCTCGCTGTTGGTACCGGTGATTGGCCTGAGTTCGTCGGCGTTGCTGCTGGGAGAGCGCCTGACCGCTACGCAGGGCTGGGGCGCATTGTTGGTGATGGCCGGCCTGCTGGTGAATGTATTCGGTGCGCGCATCGGTCAGCGTTTGCGGGCTGCCAACGCGTAAAGCGCTTAAATCCGCCGACCTGCGCTCTGTTAGAATCGGCCTCTTTTTGCCAGGCCAACGGAGCGCATCCATGATCATTTCCACCACCAGCCAGCTCGAAGGCCGCCCGATTGCCGAATACCTGGGCGTGGTCAGTTCCGAATCGGTGCAGGGCATCAACTTCGTGCGCGATTTCTTTACACGGTTTCGCGACTTTTTCGGTGGCCGTTCGCAAACCCTGGAAAGCGCGCTGCGCGAGGCCCGGGAGCAGGCCACTGAAGAACTCAAGGCCCGGGCACGACAGTTGCAAGCCGATGCGGTAGTGGGGGTTGATTTTGAGATCAGCATGCCGTCGGTACAGGGCGGCATGGTCGTGGTATTTGCCACCGGCACGGCAGTACGCCTGAAGTAAAGCCTTTTGCCATTGGTCGGCTGCAAGGTTCTTGTCCGGTCGGTCCGCAAATGACCAGCTAGTCTCACTTTCACAGGCCGCGTTTCCTGGGCAACTTGTCTGGTTGCCGACGCGACCGCCACTGGAGGGAGACTGGGCATGAGCGAATCCTTTTTCGAAGACCTGAACGACGCGTTCCCGATCAACAGCCAGGTGCGTTGCGGCCAGGCGGCATTTCGCCTGGGTTTCGCCCACATGACGCTGGATGATTCCGAACAGCTCCAACCTGCACATTTGCAGCGCAGCAAAAAAGGCCGCTTCATGCCGCGGGTACCGCTCAAGAAGTGATCCCGTGCCTGCACACGCCCCGCCCAACGGCGGGGTTTTTATTGCCATTCGTTGATCCGCCTCATGGTATTGCCCGGTAGCGCTCGCCGGATGGCCCGGCCTGTGGTTTTCTGACGCGGCATTCCAGCAACGGAGGATTGAATGCTCATGCGAGTCAGGGAAGAAACCTATTGGCAGTGGGCCGACGCACAGTTGCACAGCCGCTGCCACGACGAAGCACTCAGCGACGGCACCACACTGGACGTGCAGGTGCGCTTGTCGCGCCTGGGGGCGACGCAGCTGTTTCTGGGGTTGTACGCCGGGGATGGGCGGGCGTTGCTGGAAGAGTATTACCCCGCGCTGCCGGGCGAGACCATGACCCGTGCGCTGGTGTGGGGTGTCGACCGCGCCCGGGCGATGGCAACAGGCGCCTTGCCTTTGCCGGAAACCCGTCTGCAGCGGCGCCAGGCATGAAAAAGCCCGGCCTATGCGGGCCGGGCTCTGGTAAGGGTGCGAACCCTCAATTCAGCGGTTCGATCACCTTGACTGCCTGCTGCTCACGGGCAGCGGGCCATTCTTGTTGCAGGGTCTGCAGCACGCGGCCAACGAATTCGGTGTCGGCGGCGGCTTTCTTGCCGACGTAGCCTTGGCCACGGCGGTAGACCTTGAAGCGGGCACGCATGCTGGGCAGGTGCTCTTCAAATTCATCTTCGACGGTGTTCGGTGGCAGGCGATCGAGGCGCACTTCACCGGTTTGGCTAACCCACAGCAAATGGTCGTCAAGGCTGTCCTTGCGCACGGCGAACAGCTGGGCCAATTGGTCGATAGTCGGATTGTTGTTCAAGTTCATCATAAAGCCCCCATTACCCATTCATAGGTGATTTTCACAGTTGGCGCTATCACGGTGTAGCGCACTACCAAGGCTGCTACAGCAGCATCGCAACAGGGGCTTTCTCACGCTGCCTTTTGGACAGTTTCCCTCTCCACGGACGGCCTGCGTTACCGCGCAGGCCGTCTGGAACACCCTTGCCACCGCTCCCGATCGGGGAGACGGCTTCATCATGCCCAAGCGCGATGAACGGCGTCAACCATTTTGTAGTGAATATTTTTGCTCACTACATTCTGTCGTTTTGTCCGACAATCAACGCGAGCGTTATAAGCCGGAAAGGATGTCGAAGGCGGCTTGCACCCGCGCCTGGTTGGGGTAATTCCGATTGGCCAGCAGCACGACTGCCAGCTGTTCTGCCGGCACGAACGCGGCGTACGCGCCGAAGCCGTTGGTGGCGCCGGTCTTGTTGTACCAGGCTGCCGGTAGCGCGGGCAGGGCCGGCTGCAAGCGAGTGGTGGCCTGCGGTTCGCGGATCAGCCGTGGGCTGTTGCCATCGATCAGTGTGCTCAGCGTGACCGGGTAGGGGTAGCGTTCCCAGCCCAGGCCTTGCGTCATGCCGCCAACCTGGAAATAGCCCTGCTGGGTAATGGCGGTGGCTTTCACCAGGGCCGGTGGCAGGCCCTGCGGCTGCATGTGCAACCGCACATAGCGCAGCAGGTCGCTGGCGCTGGTTTTGATGCCGTAGGCCTCATCGGCGTAGGGGCCGGGCCCTACACGCACCGGCTTGTCGTCGGCGTCATACCCTTGGGCATAAAGCCCCTGGGCGCTGGCCGGAACCTGAAGGTAAGTATTTTTCAGGCCCATCTTCGTCAGCAGGCCCTCACTCATCAGCGTGGAAAACGGTTCATGCTGCGCACGGGCAGCCAGGTCACCGAACAACCCCAGGCTGGGGTTGGAGTAGCAGCGCTGGGTGCCGGGTTTGGCGCGAGGTTGCCAGTGGCGGAAGAAATCGACTACCTGCTGCGGTGTTTGCACGGTGTCGGGGAACTGCAGTGGCAGGCAGTCGGCGCTATAAGCGCCCAGTTCCAGCACCGTCGCGTCGCCGATGGGGACGCCGGCCAGTGCCGGGTGATAGCGCTTGGCCGGGGCCTCGAGGTCAAGCTTGCCCTCGGCGCTGGCAAGCGCGGCCAGGGTGGCAGTGTAGGTCTTGCTCAGCGAACCGATTTCGAACAGCGTATCGCGGCTGACCGGTACGTTGTCGGCCTTGCTGGCCACACCGTAACTGAAGTAATGCGCGTGGTCGCGTGCATAGATGGCCACAGCCATGCCGGTGATGCCTTGTTCCTGCATGAGCGGGCGGATGATCTGGTCGACCTTGGCCTGTAACTGGTCGTCGGCCTGGACGCTGGCATGGCCCAAGGCAAGGGTAATGGCGGCTGCAAGTGCAGCCAGACGTGGGCGGAGCATGGTGAGTCCTTTTTGTGGAACGTGTCCGTTGAGCGATACCGCTCGGGGTTCCGGCGTTAGCGACGGAGAGCCAAAGACCTTATCGTCTGCCCAGCCACCATGACAAGATGGATACAGTGATGAAGTATTTGCGCATGTTATTTGACAATTTCACCTTGGCCTTGCTCGGTGTAGTACTCATCGCCACCGTGCTGCCTTGCGCGGGCGATGGCGCGGTGTATTTCGGCTGGCTGACCAACCTGGCCATCGGCCTGTTGTTCTTCCTGCATGGCGCCAAACTGTCCCGTGAAGCCATCATTGCCGGTGCCGGGCACTGGCGCCTGCACCTACTGGTGTTCTCCTGTACTTTCGTATTGTTCCCATTGCTGGGCCTGGCGTTCAAACCCCTGTTCGTACCGCTGGTGGGTAACGAGCTTTACCTGGGCATCCTGTACCTGTGTGCCTTGCCTGCAACCGTGCAGTCGGCCATTGCCTTTACCTCGCTGGCCCGCGGTAACGTGCCGGCCGCCATCTGCAGCGCGGCGGCCTCCAGCCTGCTGGGTATCTTCCTCACCCCGTTGCTGGTGATGTTGCTGCTGGGTGCCAGTGGTGATACAGGTTCCGGCCTGGATGCGGTGTTGAAGATCACGTTGCAGCTGCTGGTGCCGTTCGTTGCCGGGCAGGTCGCGCGACGCTGGATCGGTGCCTGGGTCAAGCACAATGCGCGCTGGCTCAAGGTGGTGGACCAGGGTTCGATCCTGCTGGTGGTGTACACCGCCTTCAGTGAGGCCGTGGTTACCGGGCTGTGGCACACCGTATCGCCGCAGCACCTGGCGGGGTTGTTCGTAGTGTGCGCAATTCTGCTGGCAGTGGTGCTGTTTGGCACCCGCTTGCTTGGCAAGGCGCTGGGCTTCGACCTTGAGGATCGCATCACCATCCTGTTTGCCGGTTCCAAGAAAAGCCTGGCTACGGGTGTGCCCATGGCCCAGGTGTTGTTCGTGGGCAGTGGCATTGGCGCGATGATCTTGCCGCTGATGCTGTTCCACCAGATACAGCTGATGGTGTGTGCTGTGCTGGCGCAGCGTTATGCAAGCCGCGAGCAGGAGGTGGAGGCTTCGGCGGTGTCGTGAGCGCCTTTGCGTTCCGATTAGATACACTGTTGGCGGTCAAGCTTTTCTGCGGTGCTCAGCGCTGAAAAGCTTGGTCGTATTAAATGGTTGATGGCCGCGAAGAGGCCGTGCCTGCTGGCCAATCTCCACTCGTCGTTCACCGTTGCAGCCGCCGCCGTATTCGCGGGTAAACCCGCTCCTACAAAGTCACCACAGTTCTGAAGTGTTGTGGCTTACCTGTGGGGGCGGTGTCATGCCCTCAGTCTTGCAGCCGTTCCGGGCTGTTGAAGTTGCTTAGCCGGCGATCGCTCTCGGCGCACTCCAGCCCTTGCACCGCCTCGCGCAGCAAGGCCTTCTGCAAACTCCGCTCACCCGCTGCCCAGGCCTGCTCCAGCACCGGCAACACCCGCTTGGGCAGCACGCTGAACATCGGCTGCCAAAAACCACCCTGACGCACCATTGCCGCGCTGTTACCGGCCACTGCCAGCCGCAGCAGGTCTTCGATCAAGTCGCGATCAACCAGGGGTGCATCGCAGGCCAGCAACACCACCCACGCATGACGTGCCACCTTGAGCCCGGCAATCACCCCCGCCAGCGGCCCGGGGAAGTCGGCTTCTGCATCGCCCACCCACTGGTCGGCGTATGCTCGGTAAGCCGCCTGGTTGCGATTGCAGGAAATCACCAAGTCGTCGCTCAGTGGCCGCACCGCGCGATGAACATGTGCAATTAACGGCTCGCCTTGCCAGTCCACCAGGCCCTTGTCACGGCCGCCCATGCGCTGGCCGCGGCCACCGGCGAGAACGAGGATTGAGCAGGGGGGGAGTGCATCAGGCATGAAAAAGGGTTCCGGGCAGTCATTGCCGGGAACCCTCCCATTTCACGCGGGGCTTGTCCAGTCAGCTTTCGCGGGCCACGGGTTGCCCGTCGCTGTCATGCGCCTGGCGTCGCTGTGACAGGCGCATCACCACCACGAAGAACACCGGCACGAACACCACCGCCAGCGTGGCGCTGAGCATGCCGCCGATCACCCCGGTGCCAATCGCCTGCTGGCTGGCAGAGCTTGCGCCGCTGGCGATGGCCAGTGGAACCACGCCGAGGATGAACGCCAGCGAAGTCATCACGATCGGCCGCAGGCGCAGGCGGGCCGCTTGCACGGCGGCGTCGACGGCGTCCACGCCCTGGTCTACCAGATGCTTGGCAAACTCGATGATCAGGATGGCGTTCTTCGCTGACAGGCCGATCAGCGTGATCAGGCCAACCTTGAAGAACACGTCGTTGGGCATGCCGCGCAAGGTCACCGCCAGCACCGCACCGAGCACGCCGAGCGGAACGACCAGCAGCACCGCAGTCGGGATAGACCAGCTTTCGTACAGCGCAGCCAGGCACAGGAACACCACCAGCAGCGACAGCGCCATCAGCAGGGGGGCCTGGCTACCGGACAGCCGCTCCTGCAATGACAGGCCGGTCCATTCCAGGCCGGTACCGGCCGGTAGCTGCGCCACCAGCCGCTCGACTTCGGCCATGGCTTCGCCCGAGCTGTAGCCGGCGGCTGGCTCGCCAGAGATCGACACCGCCGGGTAACCGTTGTAGCGGGTCAGTTGCACCGGGCCGCTGACCCACCTGGCCTGAACGAACGCACCCAGTGGCACCATCTTGCCGCTGTCGTTGCGCACGTGAATGTTCAGCAAGTCTTCAACCTGGCTGCGCTGGTCACCTTCGGCCTGCACCACCACCCGCTGCATACGGCCCTGGTTGGGGAAATCGTTGACGTAGCTGGAGCCTACGGCCACGTCCAGCACCGTGCCGATATCGGCAAACGACACGCCCAGTGCATTAGCCTGGCGGCGGTCGATTTCCAGTTGCACCTGCGGGCTTTCCGCCAGCGAGGCTTCGCGCACGTTGGTCAGCACCTTGCTTTTGCTGGCGCTTTCGAGCAACTGGTCACGGGCTGCCATCAGCTCGGCGTGGCCCATGCCGCCACGGTCCTGAAGGCGAAATTCGAAGCCGGTAGACTCACCGAGCCCGTCGATGGGGGGCGGCAGCACCGAATAGGCTATCGCGTCCTTGAGCTGGGTGAAGGCCATGGTCGCGCGGTCGGCGATCGACTGGGCGCTGTCGTCGGCGCTGCGCTCGGACCAGTCCTTGAGGGTGGTGAAAACCAGCGCCGCGTTCTGCCCGCTACCGGAGAAGCTGAAGCCGAGGATCAAGGTGGTGTTGCCCACGCCTGGTTCTTCGGCGTTGTGCGCCTCGATCTGCGCGGCTACCTGTTCGGTGCGCATGCGGCTGGCGCCCGGCGGCAGTTGAATGTCGGTAATGGTGTAGCCCTGGTCTTCGGTGGGCAGGAACGCCGTAGGCAGCTGGCTGAAACCGTAGCCCAGCACCGCCAGCAGCACCGCGTACACCAGCAGGTAGCGGCCGCTGCGCTTGAGCGCCTGCACCACCCAGCGCTGGTAGCCGTTGCTCATGCGTTCGAAGCGGCGATTGAACCAGCCGAAGAAGCCTTTGCGTTCATGGTGCTCGCCCTTGGCCACGGGTTTGAGCAGGGTGGCGCACAATGCCGGGGTCAAGCTGAGGGCGAGGAACGCCGAGAACAGGATCGACACCGCCATCGACAGCGAGAACTGCTGGTAGATCACCCCCACCGAGCCTTGCATGAACGCCATGGGCAGGAATACCGCCACCAGCACCAGCGTGATGCCGACGATTGCACCGCTGATCTGGCCCATGGCCTTGCGTGTGGCGTCCTTGGGCGGCAAGCCTTCTTCGGCCATGATGCGTTCGACGTTCTCCACCACCACAATGGCATCGTCGACCAGAATGCCGATGGCCAGTACCATGCCGAACAGTGTCAGCACATTGACCGAGAAGCCCATGGCCAGCATCACGGCGAAGGTGCCCATCAATGCCACTGGCACGACCAGGGTCGGGATCAGTGTGTAGCGCAGGTTCTGCAGGAACAGGAACATGACTGCGAACACCAGCAGCATGGCTTCGAACAGGGTGTTGATGACCTGCTCGATCGACACCTTGACGAACGGCGAGGTGTCGTAGGGGATGTCGTACTTGACGCCTTCCGGGAAGTAGCGCGCCAGGTCCTGCATCTTCGCCCGTACCAGGGTAGCGGTTTCCATGGCGTTGGCGCCGGGTGACAACTGCACGCTGAAGGCCGTGGCCGGTTTGCCGTTCAGGCGCGTGCCGTACTGGTATTCCTGGGCGCCGATTTCAACCCGGGCGACATCCCCGATGGTGACCGTGGAGCCGTCCGGGTTGGCACGCAGGACAATGGCAGCAAACTCTTCGGGGCTGCTCAACTGGCCTTTGACCACCACGTTGGCGGTGATTTCCTGGGTGCTGCGGCTGGGCAGATCGCCGATGCTGCCAGGGGCGACCTGGGCGTTCTGCGCGGCGATGGCTTCGGCCACATCGTTGGGCGTGAGGTTGAAGCCAATCAGCTTGCGCGGGTCGATCCAGATGCGCATGGCGCGTTCGGAGCCATACAACTGGGCCTTGCCGACGCCCTTGAGGCGGCGGATTTCGTCCATCACGTTACGTGCCAGGATGTCCGACAGCGCGGTTTCATCGAGCTTGCCGTCTTCGGAGGTGAGGGTGGCCAACAGCAGAAAGCCGGTGGACACTTTCTCCACCTGCAGGCCCTGCTGGGTGACCGGGCGTGGCAGGCGCGACTCGACCACCTTCAGGCGGTTCTGCACGTCGACCTGGGCCAGGTCCGGGTGGGTGCCCGGGGCGAAGGTGGCGGTGATGGTGGCGCTGCCCAGGCTGCTCTGCGACTCGAAGTACAGCAGGCTGTCGGCGCCATTGAGCTCTTGCTCGATCAGGCTGACCACGCTTTCGTCCATGGTCGCCGCCGAGGCGCCTGGGTACACGGCGTAGATTTCCACCTGCGGCGGTGCCACGTTGGGGTACTGGGCCACCGGCAGCTGCGGGATGGCCAGCGCGCCGGCCAGCAGGATGAACAGTGCGACCACCCAGGCGAATACCGGGCGATCGATGAAGAATTGCGGCATGAATCAGGCCCTCACTGGCCGGTATGCTGTGCGATGGGCGGGGCAGCGGGTGCGTTGTCGACCTGCACCTGGTCACCGGCCTTGATGTGCTGCAGCCCTTCGACCACCACCCGCTCGCCGGCCGCCAGGCCCTCACTGACGACCCAGCGGTCGCCCTGGGCGCTGCCCAGTACAACCTGGCGGTCGCTGACCCGGGCGTGCTGGTCTACCACCAGCACCTTCGGCACACCGGCGCTGTCACGCAGGATGGCGCGTTGCGGCACGCTCAGGCCCTTGGGTTGCACCGCTTGCTCCAGGCGTACCCGCACGTAGCTGCCAGGCAGCAGGTCGAGGTCCGGGTTGGGGAACTCGCTGCGCAGGGTGATCTGGTTGGTGCTGGGATCGACACTGATGTCGGAGAACAGCAGCTTGCCCGGCAGCGGGTAGGCGCTGCCGTCATCCTGGATCAGTGTGGCGCGTGCCTGGCCGTCGCCCACCTGCTGCAATTCGCCAGCGCGCAGGGCGCGGCGCAGCGCGTTGAGCTCGCGGGTAGACTGGGTAACATCGGCATGGATCGGGTCCAGCTGCTGGATGGTCGCCAGCGGGGTGGTTTCGTTTTGCCCGACCAGCGCGCCTTCGGTGACCTGGGCGCGGCCGATACGGCCGGAGATCGGCGCGGTCACGGTGGCATAGCCGAGGTTCAGCCGGGCGCGCTCCAGCGCCGCCCTGGCTTCGGCCACTTCGGCATCGGCCTGCAGGAAACTGGCCTTGGCGTTGTCGTATTCCTGGCGGCTGACGGCTTTGTCGTCGACCAGCTCGCGGTAGCGCTGCTCTTGCAGGCGCGCCTGATACCGGGTGGCCTCGGCCTTGGCCAGCGTGGCGCGGGCGCTGTCGTGGTCGGCCTTGAACGGTGCCGGGTCGATCAGGAACAGTACATCACCCTGCTTGACGTCGCTGCCCTCGCGGTACACCCGCTTGAGCACCACGCCTGCGACCCGCGCACGCACTTCGGCGGTGCGTGGCGCGAGGATACGGCCGCTGAGTTCGCTGCTGATGGCCAGTGGCTGCAGTTGCAGGGTTTCCACGCGCACTTGCGCAGTGGGTGCCTGTTCGTCTGGCTCGGCGCTGTCGCTGCAACCGGCCAGGGACAGGCTCAGCAATGCCATGAGCGCCAACGGGCGCAGGCACGGGGAGAGGGTAGTAGGCATGCGGATCTTCCGATGATGACCGTGTATATGCTAAGGCAGACGCTGGCTGAGCGGCTGTTAATACCTGTAGGGCGAGTGTGAAAAAGTGTGAAGAATGATCCTGTCGAGTGGTTGGGTTCTATATTCTGCATGGGCCTGTGGCGAGCACTTCGCGGGTAAACCCGCTCCTACGGGGACCTGCAGGAGCGGGTTTACCCGCGAAGTGCTCGCCACAGGCTTACTTCAACCCAGACGCCCAAGCACCTATGCCGAACATTTTCCTGGTCGAGGACGACAGCGCCCTGTCCGAGCTGATCGCCAGCTACCTGCAACGCAACGACTTCCATGTCCAGGTGATCGCCCGGGGCGATCATGTGCTGGACGAGTACCGTCGGCAAAGGCCTGACCTGGTCATCCTTGACCTGATGCTGCCGGGCATCGATGGCCTGCAGCTGTGCCGGCTGCTGCGCCAGGAGTCGCAGACCCTGCCAATCCTCATGCTGACGGCCCGCGACGACAGCCATGACCAGGTGCTTGGCCTGGAAATGGGGGCCGACGACTACGTGACCAAACCCTGTGAGCCACGCGTGCTGCTGGCCCGCGTGCGCACGCTGCTGCGCCGCAGCAGTGTCAACGAACCGCGCCTGGAAAACGACCTGATCCTGATTGGTGGCCTGCGCATCGACCTGGCCGAGCGCACGGTGAGTTGGCGCGGCGAGGAGGTGGAGCTGTCCAGCGGCGAGTACAACCTGCTGGTGGTGTTGGCGCGCAATGCCGGTGAGGTGATGAACCGCGACCGTATCCTGCAACAACTGCGTGGCATTGAGTTCAATGGCACCGATCGCTCCGTTGACGTGGCCATTTCCAAACTGCGGCGCAAGTTCGACGACAACGCCGGCGAAGCGCGCAAGATCAAGACCGTGTGGGGCAAGGGCTACCTGTTCAGCCGTGTCGAGTGGGAGTGCTGATCGGCCATGCTCAAGATCCTGGTGCGGTTGTACCTGGTGATCATCGTCGCCTACGCCGGCGCATTGCTGTTCATCCCTGACACCATTGTCGGCCTGTTCCGCGACCGGTTCATGGCCTACAACCTGGACCAGGCCAAGGGCGTACAGGCGTTGATCGTGCGCCAGTTCCGCCAGGCCCCGCGCGAGCAGTGGCCAGCGGTGGAGCAGGAACTGGCCAGTGATTTCGCGCCGCTGGAGCTGCAGCTGCTGCGCAGGGATCAGGCCGGTTTGAGCGATGAGGAGCAGGCGCGCCTGGCGCAGGGGCTGTACGCAGTGCGCATTGCCGAGTGGGGCTATTACGAGACGGTGCTGGCGCCGCTGGACAAGGAGTGGCTGGTACGCCTGCATTCCCCGCCGGACCCGCTGGACATCAACGTGCTGTCGTGGGGCGTGACCGTATTGATTGGTGCAGCCATGCTGGGCTGCCTGCTGCTGTGGGTATGGCCGCACTGGCGTGATCTGGAGCGCCTCAAGGAGACCGCTCGGCGCCTGGGCCAGGGGCAGATGGCTGAGCGTACGCACATTTCGCCTCACTCCAACATTGGTGAGCTGGCCGGGGTATTCGACACCATGGCCAGTGACCTGGAACGCCATGTCAACCAGCAGCGTGAACTGCTCAATGCGGTATCGCACGAGTTACGCACGCCACTGACCCGGCTGGACTTCGGCCTGGTGCTGCTGTTCGACGAAGTGCCGCCAGCCAGCCGCAAGCGCCTGCTGGAGCTGGTCGGGCATGTGCGCGAGCTGGATGAACTGGTGCTGGAGCTGCTGTCCTACAGCCGGTTGTACAACGCCGATCAGGCGCGGGAGCGGGTGGAGGTATCGCTGCTGGAGCTGGTCGACAGTGTGCTTGGCGGCTTTGCCGAGGAGCTCGATGGCCGGGGTATCCATTGGGAAGTGCGGGCCGAGGGTGAGTTGCCGCGCTTTGTACTGGACCCGCGGCTGACGGCGCGCGCGGTGCAGAACCTGGTGCGCAATGCCATGCGCTATTGCGATGAAAGCCTGTTGCTGCGCTTGCGCCTGGAAGCCGATGGCGCCTGCTTGCTGACGGTGGAGGATGACGGGATTGGCGTCCCTGTGGAGGAGCGCGAGCGGGTGTTCCAGCCGTTCTACCGTCTGGACCGCAGTCGCGATCGCAACACCGGTGGTTTTGGCCTGGGGTTGGCCATCAGCCGTCGGGCAATCGAGGGGCAGGGTGGCACCTTGACCCTGGCGCAGTCGGCGCTGGGTGGGGCGCAGTTCAGGATTCGTTTGCCCGCCGGATGATGTTTCGCCTGTTCTGCCAGCTGGCGTGATCACAACGCAAAGCGGTCTTGGCTTCCTGCAACACCTGGGCAGGGACGGCGCCGCCACGCGCTGCTCGGCCCCAGCGGGTCCAGCCCTTCAACGCCTATCGCGAACGCTTCACCTCACAGCCGGGCAGCCAAGCGCGAAGTTGTCCAGCGTTCGGGCTTTTTCTTGGGGGCTACATCTTGTAGCTTTACAGGTCGTTTATTCAGGGAGCTGAACATGCAAGGCAAGGCCCGCAAGATCGTCCAGGCCATTCTCTATGAGGCCATCGCCGTCGCCTGTGTGGCGCCTGCGCTGGAGCTGGCGTTCGGCGCCGGCATGGCGCAGTCGACCGTGCTCTCGGTGCTGATGTCGGGTATCGCGATGAGCTGGAACATGGGCTACAACTGGGTGTTCGAACGTTGGGAAGCGCGCCAGCACAAGCGTGAGCGCACCTTCTTGCGGCGCCTGCTGCATGCGCTGGGTTTCGAGGGTGGGCTGGTGGTGATTCTGCTGCCGCTGGTGGCGTACTGGCTGGACGTGAGCCTGTGGGCGGCACTGCTGACCAACCTGGCGCTGTTCGTGTTCTTCTTCGTTTACGCCTTTGTCTTCCAGTGGGGCTTCGACAAGGTGTTCGATGTGCCGCTTTCGGCGCAGCAGGCCAAGTGTTGACTTCTGGCTGCGAGGCAGGCTAAGTTCCTACCCATGAACACATTCCCGCACGTGAACGCCATTATTATTACCGCCATTATCAGCTTGGCGGGCTAGCGCGTACGTGCACCGAACCCGCCCTGGAGGCGGGTTTTTTCTCTCTGACTCCTGGGCAACGTAAAAACAGCCAAGGAGTCATCGATGACCAGCTTCAGTGTCCCTCGTACTACCGTCACCCCCCAGCAACTGCTGTCGGAGCAGGTGCGGCGCATTCTTGCCGCGCCGGTGTACGACCTGGCCATCGAAACGCCCCTGCAAGCGGCCCCGGCCTTGTCTGCCGCCCTGGGCAACCAGGTGTTGCTCAAGCGCGAAGACCTGCAGCCTACGTTTTCGTTCAAGATCCGCGGTGCCTACACCCGCCTGTCGCGTCTGACCGATGTGCAGCGTGAGCGCGGGGTGATCACCGCTTCGGCGGGCAACCATGCCCAGGGCGTGGCCTTGGCGGCATCGCATCTGGGTATCAAAGCAACGATCGTCATGCCCACCACCACGCCATCGTTGAAAGTGGAAGGCGTGCGTTCGCGCGGCGGGCATGTGGTGCTGCATGGCGAGAGCTTCCCGCATGCGCTGGCCCATGCACTGAAGCTGGCCGACAGCGAAGGCGCCACCTTCGTGCCACCGTTCGATGACCCGGATGTGATCGCCGGGCAGGGTACCGTGGCCATGGAGATCCTCCGTCAGCGCCCGGGGCCGCTGGACGCGATCTTTGTGCCCGTGGGCGGTGGTGGGTTGATCGCCGGGATCGCCGCCTATGTGAAGTACCTGCGCCCTGACGTGAAGGTGATCGGCGTCGAACCGGTGGATTCCAACTGCCTGCAGGCTGCCATGGCCGTCGGCGAACGCGTGATCCTGCCGCAGGTCGGCACCTTTGCCGACGGCGTGGCGGTGGCGCAGATCGGCGCCCATTGCTTCGAGCTGTGCCGCCACTTCGTCGACGAGGTGGTGACGGTGAGCAGTGACGAGCTGTGCGCGGCGATCAAGGATATCTACGACGACACCCGTTCGATCACCGAGCCGTCCGGGGCCTTGGCCGTTGCCGGGATCAAGAAGTACGTGGCGCGTGAAGGTGTGCAGGGGCAGACCCTGGTGGCCATCGACTCCGGGGCCAACGTCAATTTCGACCGCTTGCGCCACGTGGCCGAGCGGGCCGAGCTGGGTGAGCAGCGCGAGGCGATCATCGCCGTGACAATTCCGGAACAGCCGGGCAGCTTCCGGGCCTTTTGCCAGGCACTGGGCAAGCGGCAGATCACCGAATTCAACTACCGCTTCTACCCTGGCAAGGAGGCGCGCCTGTTCGTGGGCGTGCAGACCCACCCGGTGCACGACCCGCGTGAGCAGTTGCTGGCCAGCTTGCGGGAGCAGGGGTACAGCGTGCTGGACCTGACCGACAACGAGCTGGCAAAGCTGCATGTGCGCCATACCGTGGGCGGGCATGCCGCGTCAGGGGCTGATGAGCGGGTCCTGCGCTTCGAGTTTCCCGAACGGCCAGGGGCGTTGCTGGGGTTTCTGGAGCGGTTGGGCAAACGTTGGAACATCAGCCTGTTCCATTACCGCAACCATGGTGCGGCGGAGGCGCGGGTGTTCGCTGCTTTGGAAGTGCCAGCGGACGAATTGGCGAGCTTGCCGTTGACGCTGGACGAGATGGGGTACCGGTATTGGGACGAGACTGACAACCCGGCGTACAAGCTGTTCCTGGGCTGAGGCACCTGTGTGGCCAATGCAGGCGTGTCTAGCCGCTTGCTTGCCGCCTTTGTTCGCAGCGTGATCGCCCCGTCCAAAGGGCAGGGCGATCTCCTGCAAGAAACTGCGCGAGCCAACGCGTGGGTTTCAACGCTCGCGCATGAAAAAGCCGGCAACGAACTTGCGGAACGTTTCAAGGCTTTTGAAGTCGGCGTAGCGCTTGAAGTTCTCGGTATCCGGCTCGGGGCCGATGGGCTGTTCCAGCAGCGACACTGACAACACCCGGTCCTGGTCCGAGGTCAGCACCAGTTCATCCATCACCTGCCCACCGATCACGGGGCGACGCATCTGCACTTTCACCCCTTTACTGGCCATCCAGTCGATCAGCGACACCAATGCCTTGAGCGGCTCGCGTTCTTCATCGCGGTACACCGGGAACAGGTGCGCGCGCGACAGCACGGGCACACTGGCCACATGGATCAACTCATAGAAATGGCTGCCGGCGCTGGTCGGCGAGTAGATCATCAACGCCAGCAACGGCCCAGTGGTGCGGCTTCCGCCCCAGTACAGGTGATGCCCCTGGAAGTCGAAGCCTTCCTCGCTGCGGTTGTTGAGCAGCTTGCGCCCTTTGATCTGGTCGACGCAGTCCAACAGCAGGCCGTGGCGGCGGTGGTTGCCAAACACAGAGGCCTCGCGCAGACGGGACTTGAGCATCATCATGTGCTTCATGTCCAGGCGGGTTTCCAGGTAGTTGCTGGCGGGCACCCGCTCCAGCAGCGGATAGCGGCTGGCCACGCTGCGCAACTCGGCAAACTGCGTGGTCAGGTCTTTTTTCAGGTGGGTGGCGTAAAGGTTGAGCCCGCTGGTTTCAATCCAGGTCAGCAGCAGTGACAGCAGGCGCTGCTGTTCGCGTCTGTCGTTGCCATCACCGACGGCGCCGGCCGTGCCAGCACGGAAGTCGCTGATCAGGCGCAAGGGGGTGTCGGGTGGCAGCCAGGCGGCGGGTGGTGCGGGGTCGTTTTCGCGTTCGGCGGCTTCCCGCTCGTCCTTGGTGAACGGGCAGCCTGGCGCGTGCTCGGCAGTGCCCGGGTTGTTCTTGAGGAAGAGCGTACCGGTGCTGCCGTTGAGGGTGACGTTGAGCACCGGCAAGGCATCGTTGCGGCAGTCGCAAGCCAGCCACTGGTTGGCGTTGCGCACTTTCATCAGTAGCTGGTTGGCCTGTAGCAGGCGCGGGCCGGTGAGGCTGCCGGTGGCAAAGCCGACCAGCAGTTCCTCTTCAGCGGGGGTCAGGCTGCGCACCTGGGTGGCGGTTTTGTCGATGATTCGCATGAAGCAGCTCCAAGCTACGAGCCTCAAGCTTCAAGCAAAGTCGCGCGGCTTTCAACTCGCCGCTTGGCTGCCGCCGAACATCTTCGCGGCGCGGGCACGAATCTCGTCGGGGGTCAGGTCCTCTTTGTGGGTGGACACGAACCAGATGTTGCCGAACGGATCTTTCAGGGTGCCGCTGCGGTCACCGTAAAACTGGTCGGTCAAGGGATGTAACTGGATGCCCCCGGCGGCCAGGGCCTGGGCGTAGACCTTGTCGCAGTCTTCAACATACAAGTGCAGGCCAACACCCGCACCGCTGAGCTTCTGGCTGGCGGTGAGGCCGCCTTCCATGTCGCAGGGGTCGCCCAGCATCAGCGACGAATCGCCGATTCTCAGTTCGGCATGGCCAACGCGACCGCCCGGGGCATCGAGGCGGAACATTTCCTTCGCGCCAAAGGCTTGCTTGTAGAACTCGATGGCCTTGGCGGCGTCGTTGATGGCCAGGTAGGGCGTGATGCTGTGCTGGCCTTCGGGGATGGGTTTGACTGCCATGTTCGACTCTCCTGTGCAATGGGCGCCGAAAGGCGCCCTGTTGCTTAGAGTCGTTCGCCCAGATGGAAAATCGACAGTGACGCTAGATCGATTGTCTATAAGCGCGGCGGTCAGAAGATGTAGTCGGTGGTCAGGAAGCTTGACTGGCGGTTGCGAATGATCTCGCTGATCAGCGCTTTGTTGGCCTCCTGGAAGCGGGTGGCGACCAGTGTCCGGATGGAGAACACACGCAAAGCGTCATCCACCGAGAGCGTGCCCTCGGCGCTGTTCTTGCGGCCGTTGAACGGGTAGGTGTCCGGCCCGCGTTGGCACTGAGCATTGATGTTGATGCGCCCGACCTGGTTGGCGAAGATGTCGACGAGGCTGCCGATGGTGGCCGGGTCGTTGCCGAACAGGCTCAGTTGCTGGCCGTAGTCGGAGTCCAGCACATAGTCGATCACTGTCTGCAGGTCGCGGTAGGGCACCACCGGTACCAGCGGGCCGAACTGCTCCTCGTGGTACACGCGCATTTCCCGGCTGACCGGGTACAGCAAGGCCGGGTAGAAGAATGAGCCGCGGCTGTGCCCGCCATTTTCGTTGAGCACGCGCGCGCCCTTTTCCGTCGCATCGGCAACCAGGCCATCGAGGTAGTCGACCTTGCCAGGCTCGGGCAATGGTGTCAGCGCCACGCCAGGTTCCCACGGCATGCCGGGCTTGAGCGCCGCCAATTTGCGCTGAAACTTGTCGAGGAAGGCCTCGACCACATCCTCATGCACGAACAGGATCTTCAGTGCCGTGCAGCGCTGGCCGTTGAACGACAACGCCCCGGTGACGGCCTCTTCGACAGCGTTGTCGAGGTCGACCTGGGGCAGCACGATGCCCGGGTTCTTGGCGTCCAGGCCCAGTGCGGCGCGCAGACGATGCGGGCGTGGGTGCAGTTTTTTCAGGTCGCTGGCGGCCTTGTGGGTGCCGATGAAGGCGAATACATCGACCTTGCCGCTGGCCATCAGCGCGCTCACCGTTTCCCGGCCGCGTCCATAGATGACATTGATCACGCCTGCCGGGAAGCTGTCGCGGAACGCTTCGAGCAAGGGGCGGATCAGCAGTACGCCGAACTTGGCCGGCTTGAACACCACCGTGTTGCCCATGATCAGCGCCGGAATGAGCGTGGTGAAGGTCTCGTTCAGCGGGTAGTTGTAAGGCCCCATGCACAGGGCCACGCCCAGTGGGGCGCGACGGATCTGGCCGAGGGTGCCTTGTTCCAGCTCGAAGCGGCTGGAGCGGCGGTCCAGGTCCTTGAGGGCGTTGATGGTGTCGACGATGTAGTCGCAGGTGCGGTCGAATTCCTTTTCTGAATCCTTCAGGTTCTTGCCGATCTCCCACATCAGCAGCTTGACCACGGCCTGGCGCTGTTCACGCATGCGGGCAAGGAAGGATTCCACATGCTGGATACGCTCGGCCACGCGCATGTTCGGCCAGGCGCCACGGCCTTTGTCATAGGCCTGCACGGCAGCATCGAGGGCGGTCAGCGCGGTCTCGGCATCCAGCAGCGGGGCGCTGCCCAATATGACCTGATGCTCTTCGTCGCCTTGCTTGAGCCACACCGGGCTGCGCACCGTGGCCAACGGGCCGTCCCAGCGCCTGAGCTCACCGTTGACCAGGTAGTCGCGTTGTTCCAGTGGGGCTCCCAGACGCCAGGTTTCCGGGATGTTCTCGGCGCTGGGGAAGAGTGAATCGAGCAAACGGTCCATGGGTACTGCACCTCACATCAAAGGGCGGTTTTCAAGTCAGTTGAATCGTTTCAGCTGCGAGCATGCACTGGGTGTCGGAAAAACACCAGTCTGGCTCAACATGGCCACCCATGCCTGCCCGGCAATCCGTCAGCGGCCTGAGAGACGTTGATGCAAGTCGTCAAAGGTTATTCATGGATAGCGAAGTGGCCAGCGGAGCTTGATGGGCACGGTTATAGCAAATGTGTTGTTGAGCGTCGGTTTGATGCGGGGAACTTGACGCCATGAAACTTGATCTAAAGTCAGCCAGAAGCCGCTTGCCAAAGCGTTTGCAGGCATCTTAAATTGTTACTGAATGTGATAAGAAAGTTGCAAGCCATACTATAAAAATCAAAGTGTTAAGTGTTTTTGCTGGATTTTTCTCTTTTTCCGATTGGCCAATAGTGCACTTCAAAAGGACGTCGAAGAAGAAATGAAAAAGACCTTGACGACTGTGGCGCGCAAGCTCCTGTCGCCCTCCATGCGCTACGAAATCAGGCTGCTGGCCAGCAAAATGCGAGAAATGATGGCGCGTGCCTGTCTCTGGCGTTGGGAAGTCGCCAGGTTTCGCCCGCAACAGGAGAGCCCGTACGAAATCCTCTACATCGGCCGCAAGCAGCAACGGGAAATGGCCAAGCTGCTGATTGGGGGCAAGGGCCAGGGCAGCGCCTCGATCGTGGACGGTGCAAGTGCCACGGCGGCTGCCAGCCACGTCGTGGTCATCAGCGAAATGCCCACGTCGGGGTCGCTGTCAGTGCCGCACTACCTGAGCGCCGTGGTGCCGCTGGGGCGCCCTCTGGAAGACATCACGGCCCGCTACGACAGCGAACTGCGGCGCAGCATTCGCAAGAACCGGCCGCTGTATCACATGCGCCAAGCCCTTTCGGACGAAGAAATCGCCATGGCCGACCGGGATCTGCTGCGCCCTTATGCTTCGGCCCGGCAGGGCATTCATGCCGCGCAGTTTCCTACCGAAGAGGTGTTCCGTATTGCCAAGAGTGTCGGCCGGCTTGACTTGATCATGTTGGGCGATGAAGTGATCGGCTGTCACCTGGGGTGTGAAGTGGTTCGCGGCGGCAAGCGTTACTGGAGCACGTTGCGCTTTGGCTATTGCGAGGCGGTGTTTTCCGATGCGAAGAAACTGCGCGAGGTGAATTCGATCACCACCTTCATGGCGCTTGAATGGGCACTGGAGCAGGGCTTCGATTATTACGACATCGGCCTGTGTCTGGCGCGCCCGGACGACGGCCTGCTGAAGTGGAAGCGCCGCCGCGGTGGTGATATCGATTCGCTGGGTAACCATGCGTACCTGTTTGTCCGCCTGCCCAAGACCGGTACGGCAAAGTTCTTGTGGGATACGCCGATGTTCGCGGTCGAAGGCGACAAGCTGACGTTGCATCTGGGGCTCCCGGATGGCCCAAGCGATGAGGAAGTTGCCAGTCGCTATCACGAAATGGTGTTTGGTGGCCTGCACAAGATTTATCTCTATGGCGGCAGCGGGGCAGGCGAACCGTTTGTGCAAACGTTGCGCAGCCGTTACGCCAGCTTGCAATCACCGCCCACCATGGAAAGAGTCACGAGCAATTGAGTAACTGCCAGGGATGCTTTGATCTGGCGCCTAGGCGCTGTAAGAAAAGCCTTGATACTTGTTCATGCTGCGTTGAAAACCGCCTCGGAATGCTCATGTACTCCAGTACAGTCGGGCGCGACCCCGGCCGTTCCTCGGCTGTTTTCGCCTTGCCTGACCTGCGTCTCAAGACTTTTCGTACAGCGCCTAGCGCCGGGCTCCACACTTCGCCATCAAGGGAGGACGCTTCATGGGAAGCGACATCTCGCAGTTCAGTGCATCGCCCGCAGCCAGGCAACACAGCTGGACCTTGGCCGCCTACCGCCACATGGCGCGCAAACGGCTGGGTGGAAAAGCGGCGACCGATCTCAAGAGCGTCGCCACCAAGTGCTGGGACATCGCCCCGGGCGAAGCCACGGTTTCACCGCCAGCCATTTTCCTGCCTGGCCAGCTGGAGCGGGTAACGGGCTGGGAAGGCAAGCGGTTTTACCCCTACGTGCACCCGGCGCAGACCATGGAGGGGGGCGTCAACACATTGCAAGGGCCAACCCGTGGCTACTTGATCAAGGATGTATGGCTGGTCGAGGGGGCGTTGTACAAGGGCAAAGCCAGCCATTGGCTGTCACAGAAGCCGAGTACCTTCCCGACCATCCTCATCGACCATGAAATCGACCGCGCTGCAATCTACTGCACGCAAAACGGTAACGCCTGGTTCGGCACCTGGTTGATGGAAGACTGTCCGACCTACGCGCTGGCCTGCAACGAGGGCATCCCGGTGACCACCGCCCCGTCTGCCAGGTATCCGCTGTTTACCCAGGCACCGGCCTATGAAGACTGGCTGGACATGAAGCCTTTGCGCCTGCGCAGTGCGTTCTTCCGTGAGCTGGTGCTGTTCGATGACCAGAGCAACAACCGCAGCCGGCATGCTCGCTACCGAGCCATGGGTGACAAGCTGCTCTCGCATGTGTCGTACACGCAGCACCCGGGGGTTTTCCTGTTGCGGGGCGGTGATGGTGACCTGCGCCTGTTGCGCAACGAGCTGGAGCTTGCCGAACACTTGCGTACTACCCGCGGTTTTCGCATCGTCAACCCGCTGAAGTCCGATGTGCCGAGCATTATCGCGGCCTGCGCCGGGGCTAAAGTGGTCATCGGGGTGGAGGGTAGCCAGTTGGTGCATGGCGTGAATGTGCTGCAGGCTGGAGGCTGCCTGCTGACTTTGCAGCCGCCGAACCGTTTCGTCAGTTACTACAAATACCTGACGGATCGTGACCAGCAGCATTTTGGCTTTGTGGTGGGCCTGCCGGAAGGCGATGGTTTCAGGATCGATATTGACGAAGTGGAGCGCACGTTGGATCTGTTCCCACGATAAGTGTGTAGTATCGGTGCATGGATCCGCGGCGGGCAGGGCAGTAGAGGATGATCGAGGTATCACGGTTTTGGCGCGACCCTGCCTTGCCGTTCGTCGAAGCCCGACGGGTAGGGGACGGGCGCAAGGTGTGCTACGCCGCGCACTCTCACGAGAGCTTCTCCATCGGGGTGATCACGGGGGGACGTAGCACTTACATCAACAGTGACCAGTGCGTTGAGGTGGGGGCGGGTACCACCGTGTTGATGAACCCGGGCGTGGTGCATACCTGCAACCCTGTTGCCGGGGAACCCTGGTCTTACCTGATGCTGTTCGTCGATCAGCCTTGGTTGCAGGCAGTGGGTTTTACCCTGCCAACGCAGACCTGGAGCCGCTCACCTGTGTTGTACGGGCGGCTGTTGCAGGCCTTTGCCGACCTGTTCGACGCCAGGCTGCCTGATCGGGAAACCCGCCTGGCGGCCCTGTTCAGCGAGCTGCCGGGCATGCTTGCCCGTAATGCCAGCGAGATTGACCAGGGCAATCCACGGCTGGATGCAGCGGCTGCTTTCATACGCGCCCACCGCAGTGACCCGCTCAGCCTCGAAGACATCTGCGGGGCTTGCGGCCTGTCCCGTTCCTACCTGATTCGTGCCTTTCGCCAACGCTTCGGCCTGACGCCGCATGGTTACCTGCTAGACCAGCGTGTACAACTGGCCCGGGCGCAGTTGCGCCAGGGCCGTTCAATTGCTGAAGTTGCACAGGAGGCCGGGTTCGCTGATCAGGCACACCTGCAGCGGGCATTCAAACAGCACCTGGCGGCGACACCGGGGCATTACAGAAATGCTGTCGCTAGCCTCGGTGCTCCTGCAGGAGCCGTGCATGCCTTAAAGGATCAGGTAAACCGCACTGGCAACCAGTAACACGGCCAGGCTCCGATTGAGCATGCGCAGGTGACGTGGGTTGTCCAGGTACCGGCGAATCACGCTGCCGGCCCAGGCCCAGCAGGCCACTGAGATGAAACAGATCGGCCCGTAGATCCAGGTAAACAGCCACAGCAAGTGCTGTTCACCACCGGTGTAGGCACCCACCCCGGCAACGGCTGCCAACCAGGCTTTGGGGTTCAGCCACTGCATTGCTGCGCCGTGCCAGGCTGATGGGGCTTGGGTAGGCTGTGCGTTGTTCAGGTTACCGTCGTCACTGGCCAGCTTCCACGCCATGTACAGCAGAAACGCCACCCCGCCCCAGTGCAACATCAGGCCCAGCAAAGGCCAGCGAAGCAGCAGTTGATGCAGGCCCAGCCCGACCAGCACCAGCAACAGGCAGAACCCCAGCGTGGCGCCGGCGACATGTGCAACGCTGGCGCGCAGGCCATGGCGGGCACCGCTACCAAGGGCGACGATGTTGACCGGGCCGGGGGAGATCGAGGCCGCAAGGGCGAAAGCGGCCATGGACAGGTACAGGCTCATGAGGAAGATCCACGTGGTTGGAGAGGCGTCATCCTCGCGTCGCCGACGGTCTGATGTATTGAACAAAAGTACCCGCGCACGACGCGCTCCCGCGGGGCGATAGGGCGTTGCAGGGTCGTTACAGGTTTTGTAATAGTTTTGCGCTACAACAGAAACCTGCTGTGCTTGTAGCATCGTTCTCCCAATTTGTTATCAAGGTCTATATGAGCACCTTCGCGGAGCCCCCCAGTCTTCGGCCTTTCTGGCCATCCTTCTCCCGTCCTTGTGACGTGTCCCACGTGAGTACCCGCTAATGGAATGGCTAGCCGACCCCACGGCCTGGCTAGGCCTGTTGACGCTTATTGTCCTCGAGCTGGTGCTGGGTATCGACAACCTGGTGTTCATCGCCATCCTTGCCGACAAGTTGCCGCCCCATCAGCGCGACCGCGCGCGGGTCATTGGCCTGAGCCTGGCGCTCATCATGCGCCTGGGCCTGTTGGCCAGCATTTCGTGGATGGTCACCCTTACCGCGCCGCTGTTCGAAGTGTTCGGCAAGAGCTTCTCTGGCCGTGACCTGATCATGCTGTTCGGTGGTGTGTTCCTGCTGTTCAAGGCCACCATGGAGCTGCACGAACGCCTGGAAGGTCACGTGAGCCAGGCCAGTGGCACGCTGCGCCATGCCGCGTTCTGGCCGATCGTTGCCCAGATCGTGGTACTGGACGCGGTATTCTCGCTGGATGCCGTGATCACGGCGGTGGGCATGGTCGATGAGCTGTCCGTGATGATGATCGCGGTGATCTTCTCGATCGGTATCATGATCGTTGCCAGCAAGCCGCTGACCCGCTTCGTCAACGCCCACCCCACGGTGATCATGCTGTGTCTGGGCTTCCTGATGATGATCGGTTTCAGCCTCACCGCCGAAGGCCTGGGCTTCCATATCCCGAAAGGCTACCTGTACGCGGCCATCGGCTTCTCGATCCTGATCGAGCTGTTCAACCAGCTGGCGCGCGCCCGTCGCAAGCGCAGCCTGCAACAGCACAAGCCGTTGCGTGAACGCACTGCCCATGCCGTGCTGCGCCTGCTGGGCGGCCGCCGGGTCGAGGCTGACGAGGTCGGCGAGGAGATTGCCGATCTGGTCGAAGGTGGCGGCGAGCAGGTGCTGTTCGACCGCCGTGAGCGGGTCATGATCAGCGGCGTGCTGAACCTGGCCGAGCGGCCGATTCGTACGGTGATGACTGCCCGTGCCGAGGTTGATGTGATCGACCTGGCGCAACCGGCCGACGCCATTGCCCAGGCCCTGGCCAATTCGCCGTACTCGCGCCTGCCGCTGATTCGCGATGGTCGCGTGGACGAGCCCCTGGGCTTTGTGCACAAGAAGGAACTGCTGAAGGAACTGCTCTCGGGCAGCCAGCCCGACCTGGAAAGCATGGCCCGGGCGCCGTTGAACCTGCTGGAGAGCTTCAGCATCCTCAATGCCCTGGAGCAAATGCGTGGCCAGTCGACCCATATTGCCTTCGTGGTCAACGAGTTCGGTGACTTCACCGGGCTGTTGACCATGACCGACATCCTTGAGTCGATTGCCGGTGAGCTGCCGGATGCCAGTGAAATTGAAGGCCCGGGCATCGTCCAGGAAGGGGAAGGCTTTGTGGTCAGCGGCGCGCTGAACCTCAGCCAGGTGCAGGCGCGTACTGGCTTCAGTGCCCGTGCTACCGAGGATTACCAGACCCTTGCGGGCCTGGTGATGAGCTTGCTCGACCGCCTGCCGATGGTCGGTGACCGGCTAGCCTGGAATGGCTGGATGCTGACCGTGGAGGCGGTTGAAGAGCGACGGGTACGTCAGGTTCGGCTTACACCGAACGGCGACGCTGACGTAGCAGGTGCTTGAAGCCCTCAAGCACCAGCACCAGTACTGCGGCCCAGATTGGCAGGTAGGTCAGCCACTGATCCGGGCCGATGGTTTCGCCCAGCAGCAACGCCACGCCCACCAGCAGCACGGGTTCGACGTAGCTGAGCAGGCCGAACAGGCTGAATGGCAGCATGCGGCTGGCCAGCACGTAGGCGATAAGCGCCGACGCGCTGATCGCGCCAAGGATCGGCACCAACACATACAGCCCGGGGTGTGCTTGCAGGTCAGCGCTGGAAAGTGGGCTCTGGATCACGAAGTACAGCGCCCACGGCAGCAGCAGGCACATGTCGCACCACAGGCCGCCCAGGTGGTCGGTGCGGCAGCGTCGGCGCAGCACGAAGTAGACCGGGTAGCCGATCGTTACCAGCAGGGTTTCCCAGGCAAAACTGCCATTTTGGTACAGCTCGTGGCCCACGCCCAGTGCGGCGCAGGCCACGGCTACCGTCTGCAGGCGTGACAGGCGCTCGCCATAGACCAGCCGCCCGGTCAGGACCATGGCCAGTGGCAGCAGGAAGTAACCCATCGACACTTCCAGGCTGCGCCCATGCAGGGGCGCCCAGAGAAACAGCCACAGTTGCACCCCCATCAGCCAGGACGTGCCGACCATGCCGAGCAACAGCACCGGCGTGCGTTTTACCCGGCCCATCAGTTCGCCCACCCGCTTCCAGTCTTTCGAGACAAGCATGAACAAGGTGAGGCAGGGCAGTGTCAGCAGGGTGCGCCAGCCAAAGATTTCTTCGCCATCGAGTGGCTTGAGCAGGGAGGTATAGAAGTACATCACAGCGAACAGGCAGGACGCCATGACCGATGAAACAATGCCTTTTGACACGAATGCCTCGAATACGGGAATTGAGCGGGTTGATCAGCCGCGCATGATCTCAGGGGGCGCATCTTGCGGCAACTGCGTTGCGCCCGGGCGGGTGGCCAAGGCTGCGAGGAACTGGGCGGCTGGCATGGGCCTGGCGAACAGGTAACCCTGCTGGAAGTCCACCCCATGCTTGGCCAGGTAGTCGCGCTGCATGTCGGTTTCAACACCCTCGGCGACGATGCCCAGGTCCAGCTTTCCTGACAGTTCAATGATGCTCTCGAGTATGTGCACTGACAGCGCATCGGCGCCGATCATGGCAACGAAGCTCTGGTCGATCTTCAGGTAGTCGACCTTGAATTGCCGCAGGTAGTTGAGGCTCGACTGGCCGGTGCCGAAGTCGTCGAGGGCGATCATCACGCCCATGGCATGCAGCTTTTCGAACAACTCAAGGGTGACCGGGGTGGGCTCGATCAGCTTGCGCTCTGTCAGTTCCAGGGTCAGCACCACCCGGCCGGGCGGAAAGTGCTGCAGGAACGTGCGACAGTCATCCAGCAGGCTGAGGTCGCGGCAGTGGTCAGCGGTGATGTTGACACCAATATGGAAGCCGTCTTCCAACAACCCGGCATAAGGCGCCAGGCTTTGCGCGGTATGTGTCAACAGCGCGCGGGTCATGGCGACAATCTGCCCGCTGTGTTCGGCATAGGGGATGAACAGGTCGGGGCGAACCAGGCCTTCTCGTGGGTGGTGCCAGCGCATCAGCACTTCCGCACCGGCCCAGCGGTAATCGCCCTTGCGCACCACCGGCTGAAAATACGGCAGGAATTCATCGGCCTGCAGGGCACGGTCCAGTTCGGCACGCGGTGAGGTGGCGCGGCGAATCTGCCAGCGGCACGCCAGCGCTGCCAGGGCACCCAGTACCAGCAACAGACTGAGCAGGCCAGGGTAGTGGCTGCGCAACAGTTGGCCTTGCTTGTCGGCACTGTAGCCGCCCTGCACGCTGAAAGGGTAACGCGTTGAGCCTATCAGCACGTTGGCACTGGGGGCGGCAGGGGAGACACCTTTGTGGACCACGCCGTCCTTGCCCATCCAGGCGTCGCCCACGCGGATTTGCAGTTCTTCATCGGGGCCGATCAGGCGCAGTGCTGTTAGCAGGTGGTCGCCGTCCACCGTGGTGATTGCGCCGTGGTCGCCGTCGCTGGCACGGTAGACCAGCAGCGGGTGGCCCGGCGTAACCGAGTTGCCGTCCATCAGCCATAACTTGCCGTCGACGTAATCGCCAGGATTGACCGGTTCGTCGAACTCGCCGAACAGCGAGGTGCAATACAGGTTGTTGTGCCTGAACAGGTTGGTCGAGCGCACGAAGGCATTGCGGGTAACCTGGGCCCGTAGCATGAGCTTGACCTGCTCGCATGGGCTGTCAGTCAGTGGAAGTAGCGAATTGGCGGCACGGGACAGGTTGTCGAGGATGTGTTCGACGTGCTCCAACGCCTGGCGGGTGGTGGCGTGGCTGCTGGCCTGCATTTCACGCTCGACCTGCCAGTTCATCACGGCCAGGCCGCACATAACCGGCAGCACGCCGACGACCCAAGGCAAGAGCGTGCGCCAGCTGAGTGCGGCGCGGCGTTTGGCGGTAAGGGGCATGCTGACCTGACTATCATGGCGTAAAACGAGAGGATAGCCGTTTGTCGCCGCGTACGAGCAACTAAAACGCGACAAACCATTTTACGCAATGTAGAATCGATTTACGAATACAACAATAAGGTCCTTCACCTCCGAAGGATCAAGCCCGCCGAGAATGGGTCCATATGACATACCATGGGTTCAAGCTGATCATAGGTGACTTCCTCGCCCGCAGCGTGCGCGGTATCCCGTGCTCACCGCCGTTTCTGTTCCACATCCTACGCAATCTATAATTTTCGCAGCAGATGAGGACACGAACATGGCTGATATCTTCGACAATCCAATGGGCCTGATGGGCTTCGAGTTCATCGAACTGGCTTCGCCGACCCCTGGCGTACTTGAGCCTGTATTCCAGATACTGGGTTTCACCAAAGTGGCCACCCACCGCTCCAAGGATGTGCACCTGTATCGCCAGGGTGGCATCAACCTGATCCTGAACAATGAACCCAAAAGTATCGCTTCGTACTTCGCCGCTGAACACGGCCCGTCGGTATGTGGCATGGCTTTTCGCGTGCGCAATGCCCATGAGGCTTATGCCCGCGCCCTGGAACTGGGCGCCCAGCCGGTAGAAATCGAAACCGGCCCGATGGAATTGCGCCTGCCTGCGATCAAGGGTATCGGGGGGGCACCGCTCTACCTGATCGACCGCTTCGAGGAAGGCAGTTCGATCTACGACATCGATTTCAACTTCATCGAAGGCGTGGATCGCAACCCGGTGGGTGCTGGCCTGAAAATCATCGACCACCTCACCCATAACGTCTACCGCGGGCGCATGGCCTACTGGGCCGGGTTCTACGAGAAGCTGTTCAACTTCCGTGAAATCCGCTACTTCGACATCAAGGGCGAATACACCGGCCTCACCTCCAAGGCCATGACTGCGCCTGATGGCATGATCCGCATCCCGCTCAACGAAGAGTCGTCCAAGGGCGCAGGGCAGATCGAAGAGTTCCTGATGCAGTTCAACGGTGAAGGTATCCAGCACGTGGCCTTCCTGACTGATGATCTGCTCAAGACCTGGGATGCCCTGAAGGGGCTGGGCATGCGCTTCATGACCGCGCCACCGCAAACCTACTACGAAATGCTGGAAGAGCGCCTGCCTGGCCATGGTGAGCCGGTCGACCAACTGCAAGCGCGTGGCATCCTGCTCGATGGCGCCTCGCAGCCCGAAGACAAGCGCTTGCTGCTGCAGATTTTCTCGGAAACCCTGCTTGGCCCGGTCTTCTTCGAGTTCATCCAGCGCAAAGGTGACGATGGCTTCGGTGAGGGCAACTTCAAGGCGCTGTTCGAATCCATCGAACGTGACCAGGTACGCCGTGGCGTGCTGAGCACAGACTGATCGCCCCTGGAGTACCGTCGTCGTCATGTTCGTTCGGCGGCTGTACCCCGTCTGTTGGCACGTGCCCTGAACAGGGCCAGGTAGACGATCGAGCCGGTCACGATCCCCACCAGCATCAGCGAGGGGACGATCTGCAGCACCGACTGGCGGATTTCCTGAGCGGTGAAACCCTCTGGGTAGCCACCTTTGACCGTGTATCCATACTTGGCCGACATTGCGCTTGTAAAGAACTCGGACTGTGAAGGGCGCTCAAGGTCACGGCTGTCACCGTTGCTCCATATGTAGCGGTCGCCAAATTCGACCAGCAGTGTCAGCCCATCCAGAAAGCCATCCAGCTCGTTGCGAATCTGCATGGCATAGGCGGTGACGATTACGCTATTGCTTTTGCCCTTCTGGTGAAAGTCGACCAGCAGCTTCTGACGCGTATCAGGAGGGCCGTAGGACAGTGCGACTCGCTGGCCGGACGACGCGAAGGATGAATAATGCTCCAGCGAACCTGAAGCCGTGCTGCAGTAGGGTTGATTGTCTTTGAGCAAGGTCAGCGACCTGACCATTGAGCGAATGGCAACCTGGTCCTGCAAGGCACTTTTGACGTTATCGCAAGATTCCCCTGCAAATGGCAGGGTGCGCAGGGCCGTCTCGTGCATTCTGTCCAGTGCATTGTCGACGCTGAAAACCGCCTCCTGAACGGAAATGCTGGCGTTTTCCGCAAGTTTCGCTTCCAGCTGGAAAGCCATCACCAGCAAACCGGAAACCACAGGCACCAGCGCCACTGCAATGAGCAGCAGCAGCTCCACCATGCTGCGCCCCGCGTGCATGATTTTCGACATAGGCTAATAGTTCTCCGCTCTGAAACTGTCCGTGGTGAACAGCTGAGCCCTGAGCCTATGTATTTGCTGACCGGGCTGCTGTAGTCCGGCTGCAGTTGAAGCGGTAGGAAATCGAGCGCCTTGATGTAGCTAACTGCCCTTGAGTTTTTTCAGCACTGCCTCGGCCAGCATGGCGGTAGAAGCGGGGTTCTGCCCGGTGATCAGCCTATCATCGTCGACCACGTACGGCTTCCACGGCTCATCATGTTTGCTGTAATTACCGCCGCGACCTACAAGCTCGATCTCCGTCAAGAAAGGCACTACGTCGTTCAATTCGACCAGTTTTTCCTCTATGTTGGAAAAGCCGGTCACCTTGCGGTCTTTGAGGAGCAGGCAGTTGTTACTCAGCTTGATGTTCAGCAGGCCGACAACGCCGTGACAGACTGCTGCGACAATGCCACCTTTTTCGTAGATTTTGCGTGCCAGTTCTTGCAGAGCCTGGTTTTCCGCGAAGTCATACATCACCCCATGGCCACCGGTGTAATAGATGACGCTGTATTCATCGGCTTTCACCTGCCCTGGGGCCAAGGTACTGCCCAGGCGCGTCATGAAGCGCTTGTCGTCGTACCACTGCCAGTCCAGGTCAGGGGCCATATGCAGGCTTTTCGGGTCGACGGGAACGTAACCGCCCTGTGGGCTGACATAGTCGACGGTGTAGCCGGCCTTTTCGACTTTCTCGACAAAGTGAACGGCTTCACCCAGCCACAACCCGGTCGCCCGTTTGAGGGTTGGATACTTCGCTGTATTGGTCAACACCACCAAAATTTTCTTGCTCATGACCCTGCTCCCATCGGCAACCTGAATGGGCCGGTGCTCCCTGGCCCGAGGGAAAACCTAAATAGCATAGCTGCCACCTGCAAGTACGCCATGGTGTGCGGGACGTGCTGTGCTAACTTGAACCCATCCACGGGCGAGCGTGCCAGGCTTGGCGGCGCTGTGGTCAACCCTGAGCATTGCTGGAGTCACGATATTGGTCGCTAACGGTAAGCCACGCGAGCCCGCGCCGCAGGTCATCCTGCAGTCGCCTGTTTTGCCATCGATCGAGCCGATGGGGGAGCGGATAGCCCAGTTCGACTGGTGGCGTACCTCGCTTGGGCCATTGTCGCGCTGGCCTGCTTCGTTGCGCATAGCCGTGGACATGATGCATTTGTCACCTTTCCCATGTGCGGTGGTCTGGGGGGCGGACCTGTGTGTGGTGCATAACGATGGCTACCGGGCGTTGCGGGCATTACCGGATGCGCTGGGCATGGCGTTCGATACCCTGTGGAGTGATATCTGGCCTGCAGTGGGCCCCTGGGTGTTCAAGGCACTGGAAGGCCACTCGAATTTTGTCGAGGACCCACCCCTGCGTATCGTCCGCAGTGAAGGCGCCGAACCACTATGGTGCGCATTCGGTTATGCCCCCCTGCACGATGAACTCGGTAACGTGGCGGGGTTTCTGCATACGGTGATCGAGACCACGGCCAGCGTCGAGGCCCACCGCCATTGGCGTGAGCAGGTGCAGAGCTTTGAACGCCAGGTTGAGCAGCATGTGGCCGAGCGAGAGCAGTTCTGGTTGCTGTCGCGCGAAGCGATGATGATGCTCACCCCTGAATTGAAATTGCATGCTGCCAACCCTGCCTGGTACCGCATTCTGGGCTGGACACAAGAGCAGGTGCAGGCGATGTCGGTGATGGAGCTGGTGCACCCGACAGAGCGTACCGAAGTACGATTGGCAGTGTCCGGGCTGTTCCAATGCAGCCACGCGGAGCAGCTGGAGATCCGCCTGCGACACCGCGATGGTCACTACCACTGGTTTCGCTGGAGTGCACGGTTTGACGGCAACCTGCTGACGGCGGTTGGCCGGGACATCACCGCAGACCGTGAAGAGGCTGCGCGTCAGGCAGAGGCGCTGATGCACAACAGTGAGCGTATGGAGGTGGTTGGCCAGTTGGCGGGCGGCATGGGCCATGAAATGAACAACTTGCTGTCCGGTATCGGTGGCAGCCTCGAACTGCTGCAGCGGCGCCTGCAGGAGGGGCGGCTGGAGCGTGTGGAAGCCTACGTGGACGTTGCGCGCGACGCGGTGCAGCGTGCCATGGACCTTACCCATCGGTTGATCGCATTTTCCCGCCATCAGCCATTGGCCCCGCGGCCACTGGACTTCAGTCGGCAGTTACGCCTGAGCGAACCCCTGTTGCTGCGGGCGCTGGGGGCAGAGATGCGTTTGCACTGGCAACTGGACGTTGCACCTTGGGCAGTGAGCCTGGACGTACCCCAGCTAGAGAATGCCTTGATCCACTTGTGTGCCAATGCGCGTGAAGCATGCCTGGAACAGGGCAATGTCACCCTCAGCAGCGTCAACGAACGGCTGACCGCCTTTTTCCCGGATGAAGGGGGCTTGCCGCCAGGCGACTATGTGGCCTTGCATGTCGAGGACGATGGCCATGGCATGGCAGCGGCGGATATCGCCAGGGCTTTCGAACCGTTTTACACAACCAAACCTCTCGGGCGTGGTGCCGGGCTTGGCCTGTCGATGGTGTATGGCTTCGTCCGTCAGTCGGGCGGGTATGCCTGGATCGAGTCGGCGCCGGAGCAGGGCACCAGGGTTTCCATGCTTTTCCCCAGGTGCCATGAGCCGGTTCCGGATGAGCCCGCGCCGGTACTGCTGTCGCAGCGCATGGCCCGGGGCGAGCGCCTGCTGCTGGTGGATGACGAGCTTGATCTGCGCGCGGTCATGCGTGAATACCTGACTGAGCGTGGTTTTGACGTCACGGATGTGGGCGATGCCAATAGCGCACTGGAGCGCTTTCGCCATAGCGGCCCTTTCGATCTGGTCATCACCGATATCGGCTTGCCGGGTGGGTTCAGTGGCCGGCAAGTGGCCAAGGCCATGCGCATGCAGCTTGCACAGCAGAAAATTCTGTTTATTACCGGATATGCGGATCAGTCCATTGAACCGCAATTGCTCGATCAGCCGGGCACGGCATTGTTGAACAAGCCGTTTTCGCTGGCGCTGCTTGCCGATGAGGCGCTACGCATGCTTGACGTGTAAAGCGCTTCAAGGCTTGCCTAGAATCTGTGCCACTCGCGTCTGTAACTGCTGCAACTCGAACGGCTTGCAGATCAGCTGCATGCCTGCGCCCAGGAAGCCTTCGCGGGCCATGGCCGTTTCCGCGTAGCCAGTGATGAACAGCACCGGTAATTGTGGCCGCAGGCTGCGGGCAATTTCTGCCAGTTGCCGGCCGTTCATGCCGGGCAAGCCCACATCGGTGATGAGCAAATCCACCGGTTGTGCCGAGCGCAGCACCTTCAGTCCCTCGTTGGCGTCGGCTGCGCTTTGGCAGGGGAAGCCGTTTTCGCCCAGTGCCTGGCAAAGCAGTTGGCGCACATGGGGATCGTCCTCGACAATCAGCACGTGTCGGCTGCAGCCGTCTTGCCTGGCCGGCACAGGCTTGCTGGATGGCAGGGCCTGGTCAACATGGCGTGGCAAATACAGCTCCACCTGGGTTCCCTGGCCAATCTCGCTGCTGAGGGTGATATGTCCATGGGACTGCTTGCTGAAGCCGTACACCATCGACAACCCCAGGCCAATGCCCTGGCCGGTCGCCTTGGTGCTGAAGAAGGGTTCGAAGGCGTGCTCCAGCGTGCTTTGCGCCATGCCTTGGCCGCTGTCGGTGATTCGCAGGCGCACATAGTCGCCAGTGCGCAAAGCGCCGTCCGCAGCTTGCTCGGTGGCGATGTGATGATTGTTCGCCTCGATGCGTAGCAGGCCACCGTTGGGCATGGCCTCGCTGGCATTGAGCAGCAGGTTGTCGAGGGCCTCTTGCAACTGCTGGTCATCCGCCTCCACGGGCCACAGGTCTTTGGCCGCGTGCACTTGCAGGGTTATTGACGGGCTCAGGCAAGCTTCCAGGCGTTCTGTCTTGAGCAAGGTAGGCAGGTCTATACGTTGGCTGTGCAGCGATTGGCGGGAAGAGAAGGCCAGCAGGCGGTGGGTCAGGCGGGCGGCGCGTGAAACGGCCTCGCGGCCCATGCACAGAACGCCATCCAGTCCCTCGCCGCGGCCTTGGCGCAGCCGCCGCTGGATGAGTTCGAAGCTGCCGCTGATGCTGGTGAGCAGGTTGTTGAAGTCATGAGCGACGCCGCCGGCCAGTTGGCCGATGGCCTCCATCTTGCGTGTCTGGCAGCGGGCGAATTCACCGCGGTCCTGCTCTTCTTCCGGCGTTGAAGGCCGGCTGTCCAGGCGCTGCTGCATGCCATGGAGCTGGTCACGTGTCACGTACTGTCGCCGCCGATTGCGCAGCGCGGACTGGGTCATGTGCAGCAACTGGGCATTTTCGTAGGGCGTGACCAGCCAGAGAAGATTGCCCACTGGATGATGATTCACCCCAGCGGCCGACCAGGCGCCCTGGGTCAGCAGCACAATGGGCAAATCCGACCAGCTCGGTTGCTGGTCGATGAATGCCTGCAGCAAGGCGCTTGGGCCTTGGCTGAACACTTGCTCGGCAATAATCGCCAAGCCTGCGCCTTCGGCCAGACGCGCCTGCAGGTTGGCCAGGTCGACCGCGCAGAGGCTGTTGATGCCGGCGGAAGTCAACAGACGTGAGGTATCCGCCGCCAGTTGTGGCGGTGCGAGGATCAAGGCACGTTCATCCAGCGCCAACGAACTGGCCAAAACGACTCTCCTTTAGGGTGGCCTGATACCCACTGGACCCTGGCGCAGGCTCAGGGTTCAACTGAATCCAGGCACTGCCTACAGGCCCTGTTGCAGTGCAGGGTCGTCCGGGTTCTGGCGCTCCAGCTCGGCTAACGAAACTTGCACGTTCTGCAGTTGGCCGGACTCTTTCCAGTACTGGATCAGCAGCACCCGTACCCGGCGATTGGCTGGCTGGCGATTGAGCACGGTTTCCAGTTGCTTCTGGGCGGCGTCGGGCTGGTCCAGCTCATGCAGAGTGACCGCCAGGGTATAGCGGTAATCGGCGTTGTCCGGGTCCAGTTCCACGGCGCGGGACAGGGCCAGCAAGGCATATTCGTGCTGTTCGTGGCGCTTCAGCCAAAGCCCTAGCTCATACTGCAGAAAGGCCGAGTCGGGGCTCAGCGCCAGGGCTTTGCCCAGCACCTGGCGGGAGGCGTCGTGGTGGCCCTGGCGCTCGAGCAGGCGTACCTGAGTTGCCAGGGCATCGAGGTTGCCGGGGGCAACCGCGAGCGCACGTTGCAAGGCCGCAGCGGCCTGCGTGTAGTCGTTTTCGTGCAGGTACAGGCGCGCCAGGTGCACTTGGGCGTCGGCATCTTCAGGCTGTTGCTCCAGGGCTTGCTGGTATTGCTCCAGGGCTGACTGCAGGGGGCCGAAATAGAGGCCGATGGCGTCGGGATCGAGGCCCAGCAGGGCATCCACGGCGGCAAAACGCACGCTTTGCTCACTGTCGTCCAGCAGCGGGCCGAGTACCAGGCTGCGCTGCGCTGGCGGTAGCAGGCGGCGGATACTGGCAATGGCCGCTCGACGCACCAGCGGCTCGGCATTTTCCAGGTCCTGGCGGGCCAGTTTCAATGCCTGCGGCGAGGGGTAGTTGGGCAACTCATCGTAGAGCGCCGCACGGCGGATCGCAGGCAGGTCGTTACGTTGCAATTGCTGGTACAGCACCCGTGCGGCACCGGGCTGGCCATCGTGGGCCTGGCGCAGCGCCTTGGCGTAGCTGTGTGCTGGCAAGGTCGGCGGGGTTGGCGGGGCGTCGCGCCACAGGTAGCCGAACAGGGCCGATACCAGAATCGACAACAGCAGGGCGATCAGGTAGCGGTTGCGTCTGGGCATCGGACGATCCGTGGCGGCGGGAAGGGCAGAGCTTGGGCCAGCCGGGGGGTAAATGCAACCGAACCGGGCACGCCGCTCGCCAGGCCTGAGGTGGCATTCCATGCACTGCGTATTGGGGTGAATACGATGGCAAACATAAAAAAGCCCCGCGGGCCAAGGCCTGCGGGGCAAACGGTTGGGGGAGGAGCCAACCAAAGGAGTCGTTGAGCAGTGGAATCAGTGTGCGCTGGCCACTGTCTCCGGTTGCCAGCCGCCACCCAGGGCCTTGTAGATCGAGACGATGCCGCGATAAAGGTCGACTTCACCCTGAGCTTGTGCATCTTCAGCACTTAGCCGCTCACGTTCGGCATCGAGCAGTACCAGGTAGTCCACGGTACCCTCGCGATAGCGAATCGAGGCCAGTTCTGCAGCCTTGCGGCTGGCGTCGCTCTGGCGCATCAGCGACAGCAGACGCTGCTGGGTCTTGTCGTAATCGCTGAAGGCGTTGGCCGACTCTTCCAGTGCCAGCAGCACCTGCTGTTCGTAGTTGGCCAGAGCCCCTTCGGCATCGGCCTTGGCGCCGCGCAGGCGGGCCCGCACGCTGCCCAGGTCGAAGGCCGCCCAGGTAATGCTCGGGCCCAGTGCCCAGGCGTTGGCCGCCGAAGAGCCGATCTGCGAGCCGCGGGCGGCGGTAAAGCCGAGGAAGCCACTAAGGCTGACGCGCGGGAACAGGTCGGCGGTGGCCACGCCAACGTTGGCGGTGGCGGCCGCCAGTTGGCGCTCGGCGCTGCGGATGTCCGGGCGGCGGCGCAACAGCTCACCCGGGTCACCGACCGGCAGCGCCTTGGCGATGGCCGGCAGGGCCTTGGGCGACAGGTCTACGCTGAGCGCGTCAGGGCGCTGGCCGAGCAGGGTGGCGATGCGATGCCGCGCCCGTGCCTGTTCGGCTTGCAGTTGCGGCACGGTGGCTTCGACCCCGGCCAGGCGGGCATCGGCACGCACCACGTCGAGGTCGTTGCCCACGCCGGCATCGCGCAGGGTTTCGGTGATGGTGCGCGATTCCTGCTGGGTCTTGAGGTTGGCCAGGGCAATTTTCTCGCGCAATTGCGCGCCACGCAGCTGCCCATAAGCATCCACCAGCTCGGCGATCAGGCTGACCTGCAGCTGTTGCAGGTCGGCGGCGGCTACCGCTTCCTGGGCTTCGCTGGCTTCGATCTGGCGCTGGATGCGCCCGAACAGGTCAAGCTCCCAGGCCATGTCCAGGCCCAGGTCGTAGCGCTCGCTGTTCACCCGCTCGGTGGTCTGGCCGGGGATCTGGCCTTTGCCGAGATCGCTGCTGGCACGGCTGGTGACCACCGGGAACGGGTCGTTTTCGGCGTCTTCGCGGATCGAGCGAGCCGACTTCAGGCGGGCGAAAGCCACGCGCAAGTCACGGTTGCCGTCCAGCGAAGCCTGCACCAGCTGGTTCAGCACCGGGTCGTCGAACTGCTTCCACCACAGGCTCTCGAAGCGGCTACGGTCGTAGGCCTTGGCCTGCACATCGCTGCCCAGTTGTGCAGGTTCGGTGGCGGGCGCCTGATAGTCCGGGCCTACCGCACAGGCCGCCAGGGCCAGTGCCAGCAAGCTTGGGGTCAAGGGTTTGAGCAGGTTCATGCATGGTTCTCCAGCACTTGAGCGTGTTCAGCCTTGCGGGCCTGGCGACGCTCGACGAAACGGCGGATCAGGAAGAAGAACACCGGGGTCAGGAACAGGCCGAATACGGTCACGCCGATCATCCCCGAGAACACCGCCACCCCCATGGCATGGCGCATTTCCGAACCTGCTCCGGAGCTGAACACCAGGGGCACCACACCCATGATGAAGGCGATCGAGGTCATCAGGATCGGCCGCAGACGCAGGCGGCAGGCTTCCAGCACCGCAGCCAGCGGGTCGAGGCCCTTGGCCTGTTCGTCCTTGGCGAACTCAACGATCAGGATCGCGTTCTTGCACGCCAGGCCCACCAGTACGATCAGGCCGATCTGGGTGAAGATGTTGTTGTCGCCACCCGAGACGATCACACCGGTGATGGCCGACAGCAGGGTCATCGGCACGATCAGGATTACCGCCAGCGGCAGGCTCCAGCTTTCGTACTGGGCGGCCAGCACCAGGAACGCCAGCAGTACGCACAGCGGGAACACCAGCAATGCGGTATTGCCCGAGAGGATCTGCTGGTAGGTCAGGTCGGTCCACTCGAAGGTCATGCCGTTGGGCAGTTCCTCTTTCAGCAGCTTCTCGATCGCAGCTTCCGCCTGACCAGAGCTGTAGCCCGGGGCGGCAGCGCCGTTGATCTCGGCAGTGATGAAGCCGTTGTAGTGCATGACCCGGTCCGGCCCGGAGGTGTCGCTGACCTTGAGGAAGGTCGCCAGCGGGATCATCTCACCAAGGTTGTTGCGCACTTTCAGTTGGCCGATCTGCTCGGCATCAAGGCGGAACTGCTGCTCGGCCTGGACGTTGACCTGGTAAGTGCGGCCAAAGCGGTTGAAGTCGTTGGTGTACAGCGAGCCCAGGTAAACCTGCAGGGTGTCGAAGATGTCGGTAATCGCCACACCGTGGGTCTTGGCCTTTTCCCGGTCGATGGCGGCATCGACTTGTGGCACGTTGACCTGGTAGCTGGTGAACAGGCCTGCCAGCTCTGGGACGTTGTGGCTTTTGGCGATGATGTTCTGGGTTTCCTTGTACAGCGCTTCGTAACCCAGGTTGCCACGGTCTTCGATTTGCAGACGGAAGCCGCCAATCGTGCCCAGGCCCTGTACCGGCGGCGGTGGGAAGATGGCGATGTAAGCGTCCTGGATGTCGGCGAACTGGGCATTCAGCGCGGCTGCGATGGCTGCCGCCGACTGGCTCGGGTCCTTGCGCTCATCGAATGGCTTGAGCGGGGTGAACACGATGCCGCTGTTAGGGCTGTTGGTGAAACCGTTGATCGACAGGCCCGGGAAGGCTACCGAGTCGGCCACGCCAGGCTGCTTGAGGGCGATTTCGCTCATGCGCTTGATCACCGCTTCGGTACGGTCGAGGCTGGCCGCGTCCGGCAGTTGGGCGAAGGCCACCAGGTACTGCTTGTCCTGGGCCGGCACGAAACCGGTCGGCGTGGACGAGAAGCCGAGGTAGGTCAGGCCCATCAGGCCGGCATACACGAACAGGGCGATGCCGCTGGAGCGGATGACCCGGCGCACGCCACCGACGTAGCTGTGGCTGGCCCGGTCGAAGAACCGGTTGAAAGGGGAGAACAGCCAGCTGCCCAGCAGCTTGTCGAGGAACCGCGAGAAACGGTCCTTGGGTGCGTGATGGTCCTTGAGCAGCACCGCGGCCAAGGCTGGCGACAGGGTCAGCGAGTTGAACGCCGAAATGACGGTCGAGATGGCGATGGTCAAGGCGAACTGCTTGTAGAACTGCCCGGTCAGGCCGGAAATGAACGCTGCAGGTACGAACACCGCGCACAGCACCAGGGCGGTGGCGATGATCGGCCCGGTCACTTCGCTCATGGCTTTTTGCGTGGCTTCCAGCGGCTTCAGGCCCAGCCCGATGTTACGTTCGACGTTCTCCACCACGACGATGGCATCGTCCACCACGATACCGATGGCGAGCACCAGCCCGAATAACGACAGCGCGTTGAGTGAAAAACCGAACAGGTGCATGACCGCGAAGGTACCGATCAGCGAGACCGGCACCGCCAGCAGCGGGATGATCGAGGCGCGCCAGGTCTGCAGGAACAGGATCACCACCAGCACCACCAGCACCAGGGCTTCGAACAGGGTGTGCACCACTGCTTCGATGGAGCCGCGCACGAAGATGGTCGGGTCATAGACGATGCTGTAGTCCATCCCCTCCGGGAAGTCCTTTTTCAGCTCGGCCATTTTCGCCCGCACTTCGTCGGAGATCTCGATGGCGTTGGAGCCTGGGCGCTGGAAAATCGGGATGGCCACCGCCGGCTGGTTGTTCAGCAGCGAGCGCAGGGCGTACTGGCTGGAGCCGAGTTCAACCCGGGCGATGTCTTTCAGGCGGGTGATCTCGCCATCGGCACCGGCGCGGATGATGATGTTCTCGAATTCTTCCTCGTTGACCAGACGGCCTTGGGTATTGATCGACAGTTGGAAGCTGGTCGAGCCTGGGGCAGGCGGCGCGCCCAGCTGGCCGGCGGCCACCTGGCGGTTCTGCTCGCGGATTGCCGCGACCACATCACTGGCCGTCAGGTTGCGCGAAGCGGTCTTGTTCGGGTCCAGCCAGACGCGCAGCGAGTAGTCGCCCATGCCAAACAGCTGCACATCGCCTACGCCGCCCAGACGCGCCAGCTCGTCCTTGATGTTGAGGATGGCGTAGTTGGACAGATAGAGCATGTCGTAGCGGTTGTCCGGCGAGGTCAGGTGCACGACCATGGTCAGGTCAGGCGAGGCCTTGTCGACGGTGATACCGATACGGGTCACTTCCTCGGGCAGCTTGGGCTGGGTGCGGGTGACGCGGTTCTGCACCTGCACCTGGGCGTTGTCCAGGTCGGTACCCAGGGCGAAGGTGATGGTCAGCGTCAGCTTGCCGTCCGCAGTGGACTGGGAGGACATGTACAGCATGTTCTCCACACCGGTAATGGCCTGCTCCAGCGGCGCGGCAACGGTTTCGCCGATGACCTTGGGGTTGGCGCCGGGGAAGTTGGCGCGCACCACCACGGTGGGCGGCACCACTTCGGGGTATTCGCTGATCGGCAGCTGGAACAGCGAGATAGAACCCGCGATCAGCAGCACCAGCGACAGCACCGCGGCGAAGATCGGCCGGGTAATGAAGAATTTCGAGAAGTTCATCGGTAGGGTCCCTTAACCGCGTGGCGCCTGGGCGCTGGCGACTTTCACGTTGTTGCCCGCCACCTTCGGCGCCGGGTTGCTGGCCTCCAGGGCCTGGCGCTGCTGGGCGAGGGCGGCGAGGGTTTGCTCGCTCGCCATCTGTGTTTCTTCCGGGGTTACCGGCGAACCAGGGCGCACGCGCTGCAGGCCCTTGACCACGATGCGGTCGTCCTTGCCCAGGCCGCTGCGCACGATGCGCAAGCCTTCCAGTTTTGGCCCCAGTTCCACGGCGCGGTAGGTGGCTTTGTTGTCCTTGTCCATGACCAGCACAAACTTCTTGCCAAGGTCGGTGCCCACGGCTTCGTCGTTGATCAGCATGGCGTCGTACTGGGCGCTGCCGACCAGCTTCAGGCGCGCATACAGGCCCGGGGTGAACTGGCCGTTGCTGTTGTCGAATACCGCGCGGCCGCGGATGGTGCCGGTGCGCGGGTTGACCTGGTTGTCGACGAAGTTCATCTGGCCCAGGTGCGGGTTGCCGCTTTCGTTGGTCAGGCCCAGGTATACCGGGGTGCTCTGGCTACGCTGGCCTTCACGGGCCAGCTGGGTGTACTTGAGGTACACGCGCTCGTCGGCGTCGAAGTAGGCGTAGACCTTGTCGGTGGACACCACACTGGTCAGCGGGGTGACATCGGCGGTGACGATGTTGCCGGCGGTGAACTCGGCGCGGCTGACACGGCCACTGATGGGCGCGGTGACGCGGGTGAAGCTGAGGTTCAGGCGTGCCAGGTCGAGCTGGGCCTGGATCGCATCGACGCCGGCACGGGCTTCGGCGGCGGCACTGCTGCGCGATTCGGCCAGTTCGGCGGAGATGGCGTTGCTGTCACGCAGGCGCTCGCCACGGCGGGCTTCGTTGGCGCTGCGGATGGCGGTGGCCTTGGCCTGTTGCAGCTGGGCTTCAAGGCGGCGGACTTCAGCCTGGAACGGGCGCGGGTCGATCTGGAACAGCAGGTCGCCTTTCTTGACCTGGGCGCCTTCGGTGAAGGCGACCTGGTCGATCTGGCCGGAGACCCGCGGGCGCACTTCGACGGTTTCCGGGGCTTCGAGGCGGCCGGTGAACTCGTCCCATTCGGTGATCGGTTGTTCGATCACCTTGGCCACACTTACCTTCGGCGCGGCGGGAGCCTGCACGGCGTCGGGGGTTCGACCGCAAGCGCTGATCACCACCACTGCCAGGGCAGCGAGGGGGAAGCGCAAGGGTTTGAGTGATTGTTCCATGGAGAACTCCGCCAATGTATTAGTAGTGGGCGGAGTGTGAGTGTGTTGCGCGCGAGGCACGAATCGAACGGGACGAAGGTTAATATCACGCTGAATGATAAGTGGGGATCAACTATCGATGGCTGCCAGGGTTGGGCGCAGGGCACCGCCTGTGCGGGCACCACGTTACGTGAGAGCCTGGGCCTGGCCATTCAGTGAATACTTGAGGCCAGCTCGAAGATTGGCATGTACATGAGGATCACGATCAGGCCGATCAGCAGGCCGATGAAGGTCATCAACAGCGGCTCGAACAGTTTGACGAACCATTCCACCCAGCGGCCGATTTCCTGATCATGGAAGTCGGCGCAGCGCTCCAGCATCTCGCCCAGGTTGCCAGACTGCTCGCCAGCGCGCAGCAGGCGCAGTGACACCGGTGTCACCAGGTGCCCGGCCGCGAGTGCATCGGAGAGGGGCAGCCCTTCGCCCACCCGCTGGCTGGCCTGCTCCAGGCCCTGCGCTGCTGCGTTGCCGAGCAGGCCGCGGGCCATGCCCATGGCGGTGAGGATGGGGATGCCGCCTTGCAGCAGGATGCCCAGCGAGCGATAGAAACGCGCCAGCTCGTACATCATCAGGCGCTGGTGCAGCGCGGGCAGGCGCCGCAGTTGGCAGGAGGCCCAGTACCGTACACGCGGGTGCCGGCGCAGCAGCCAAAGCGCCGCGACCCCACCGACGGTGCCCAGCGCCAGTGGCGCTTGCTGGGCATGCAGAAACAGGCCGACCTGCATCAGCACCCGTGACAGCCAGGGGAGCTCGGTGCCCATGCCCTCGAACACCTGGCTGAACCGCGGCACCACATAGCCGAGCAGGAACAGCACCACACCGCCTCCCACCAGCAACAGCAGTAATGGGTAGACCGAGGCACCCACCAGCTTCTGCCGGACCAGGTCCAGGCGCTGGCGATAGCTGATGTAGCGGGTGAGGGCGTCGCCCAGAGCACCGGTGCGTTCGCTGGACTGCACCAGCGCCACATACAGCGGCGGGAATACCCGCGGTTGCTGGCCCAGCGCCTGGGACAGCGAGCGGCCCTCGTACAGCTGGCGCACCAGCTCGGCGAGCACCTTGCGCGCTGTCGCTGCGGGGCTCTTCTCCGCCAGGCTTTCCAGTGCGTCAATCAGCGGCAGGCCGGCATTGAGCAAGGTTGACAGTTCCTGGCTGAACAGCACCAGGTCGAACGCCGCTTCACGGCGCCAGGCCATGCCGCGCAGGGTGCCGCCGCTGCTGCGCAGGCTGAGCACACGCAGGCCTTGGTCTTCGGCCTGGCGGCGGGCCTGGTCGGCGTCCTCGGCGTCGATCTGCAACTGCACCACACCCTGCCTACCCAGGGCCTTGAGGCTGTAGCGCATGGCCGCTCTCCTTACTGCCAACTGGTGATTTCGGCGTTTTCCCCATCACCACCCGGCTGGCCGTCCTTGCCCATCGACAGCAGGTCGTATTCACCGCCGTTCTCGCCAGGTTGCCGGTAGATGTAAGCGCGGCCCCACGGGTCTTGCGGCACGGCCTTCTGCAGGTACGGGCCGGTCCAGCGAGCCTCGCCACTGGGCGCGACCACCAGCGCCTGCAAACCTTGTTCGCTGTTGGGGTAGTGGCCGACCTCCAGACGGTACAAGTCCAGGGCCTTGCTCAGCCCCTCGATCTGCGCCCGCGCTACCTTGGCCTCGGAGCGGCCTAGCTGACTGAAGTATTTGGGGGCGACGATGCCGGCCAGCAGGCCGAGTACTACCAGTACCACCAGGAGTTCAAGCAGAGTGAAGCCACGTTGCGGGTTGGTTCTGCGCTGCATGGTGAAACCCTCCACTGCATGGGGACAAGCGTTGACATGCACCATGCAACAGCCGTGCACGTCTGCCTTGGGGCCTTGCGCCATGCGGCACAGGAAGCGGCACAGTGCTTGCGTCGTGGTGAATGTCCTCGGGTTTTCCGGGGCATTTCCCCCACATCGGGGGCCACGACGAAGAGGCGACCGGCATGCGTGGACTCATCCTCGGTTTGATCTGGCTGGCGGCAGGTGCTGCCCAGGCCGATGTGTACATCTCAATCGATGCCAAGGGTGGCTACGTACTGACCAATGTCCATCGACCAGGGCGACACTATGAGAAGGTGATCAGCGAGCCGCTGGCCCAGGGCGGGCCGGTCAAAGCGCAGATGATCACCGGCCGCCCTTACGCCGAGGTAGTCGCCACGGCTGCGCGCCTCCACAACCTGCCGCCGGCGCTGCTGCACGCGGTGATCAAGGCCGAGTCCGGCTACAACCCCAAAGCCCGTTCGCGGGCGGGTGCAGTGGGGTTGATGCAACTGATGCCGGACACCGCCCGCGAGATGGGGGTGCAAGACCGCCTGGACCCGGAGGACAATGTGCAGGGCGGGGCACGCTACCTCAAGCAGATGCTCACCCTGTTCGACAACGACATCACCTTGGCCGTGGCGGCCTACAACGCTGGCCCGGATGCTGTACTGCGGCGCGGTGCCGTGCCGCCGTTTGCCGAGACCCGGCGCTATGTGCCCACGGTGCTGCGCGAGTATCGAAAGTTGCAAGGGTTGACGGATGATTCGTCTTTGTAACAGCGGGCGTGCAGCTCAAGCATTCCCGCAGGGGCGGCGCCACCCTCAAGCTGTTTTGGGTAGGTGAAGTCAGGGCGAATAAATACCCTTCGGCGGATGCCATCAATTTAATACTATAGTTTCCCCAAGTCTGGGCTATAACCTTCTGAAGGTGCCCAGCTGAGGAGTCCGTTATGGACGCCGCCCCTCGTTCCGTCACTCTTGACGTGCCAGCCGGTAGCGAGTTGGCCGCCCCGCGCAAGCCATTCAACCTGCTGCGCTGGTATGCCTGGGTCAGTCTGGCCATCATTCTCTCGGTGGCGGCCGGGCTGGGGCTGATTTCCAGCCGCTTCATCATCGACGAGAGCGTCGAGCGTGATGCGTTACTCACCGCACAGTTCATCACCTCCATTGCTGATGCCGAAGTGCGCCATGTGTCGATCCCCAATGTGCGGACCATGGGCGAACTGCTCGATCCGCGCACCGACCGCAATAACTTGCCCGACGTCGACCCGCAAGCCCGACGCAAGGCCCGCGGCGAGTTCCTCGACCATATCGCTCACCTGCCCGATATGCTGCTGGCCAATATTTATGCTTTGGACCATACAGTGATCTGGTCCACCAACCCGGCACTGATCGGCAAGCTGATCGAAGGCGACGAAGACCTGAGTCGGGCTTTCGAGTACAAGATGCGGGTCTCGGCCAGCTACCACAATTTCGAACAGGCCCGCGCCGAGCAGAAGTTCATCACCCCGCCCAAGCAGTTGTTCATCGAGAACTACATTCCGCTGTTCGATGCCGATGGCGATCGGGTCACCGCGATGGTCGAGATTTACAAGGAGCCCCACGACCTGATCGCACGCATCGAGCGTGGCCTGATCCTGATCTGGTTGGCCATCACGGTCGGCGCTGCACTGGTCTATGTCGGCCTTTACGGCATCATGCACCGCGCCGCACGGCTGCTGGCGGTACAGCAGAAACGCCTGATCAGCAGCGAAACCTACGTGGCACTGGGTGAGGTGTCTTCGGCGGTGGCCCATAGCTTGCGCAACCCGCTGGCCAGTATCCGCTCAAGTGCGGAACTGGCCCTGGCGTTCGACGAAGGCCCGGCGCAACGCCAGGTCAACGATATCATCAGCCAGGTCGATCGCATGTCGCAGTGGATCCGCCAGATGCTGCAGTCACTGCGCCCGCTGAACGACGAGGTATTGGCGGTGGACTTGCCGCAGGCGTTGCAGGAAAGCCTGCAGACCTACGCTGTGCCGCTGGCGCGCAGCGGGGTAAGCCTGGACCTGCAACCGTTACCGGCCGTGCAGGTGTTGGGGCACCCGGTATTGCTGCGCCAGGTATTCAGTAGCCTGATTGCCAATGCCTTGGAGTCGATGGAGCAGGGCGGGCGGTTGCGTATCGAGGTGGTACGTCACAACCGGCGCAGCCTGACTTTGCGCCTGTCCGACAATGGCAAGGGCATGAACGAAGAGCAGCAGCGTATGGCTTTTCGACCGTTCTTTACCACCAAACAGGGTGGGCTGGGGGTGGGGCTGGTGCTGGTGAAACGCATCATGGAACGTTTCGGTGGTACGGTCCGGCTCAGCAGCAGCGAAGGCCATGGCACGAGGGTTTCGTTAAGCTTTCGACTGGCCTGAATATGTCAAATTACCTCAATATAATTTAGTAAGGTATTGATATAAAAGGATTTTTATTTTTGGGTGATAATCACCCAGATGTGGGGAATCATCCTCTAATCATTCTTAATAAGTTCTTGCAAGCTACTGAAAAATAACGTTTTTAATTTGGCATGGTCCTGCTGGCCGAGTTTTTGCAGCGAAGTTTGTGAAGCGCGACACGCGACAAATGGCAGCTGCGACTGCCCAGGTGGATTGCTACCCAGTGGCTGCTGCCATTGGCCTTGATGCAGTTCTGAACGTACGCCCTGCGCGGGAACCACGCGATGCAGATGCTGGAAAACGAAGCGCCCGACAAGGCCAATGCGACCGCCAGCGGACGGGCCGTACCCTTGCGTGAATTCAACCTGCTGCGCTGGTTTTCGGTGATCAGCCTGTTGATCATTACCGCGGTGGCAGGTGGGCTGGGTTACGTTTCGACGCGCTTCGTGGTGCGCGACAGCGTGCAGCGCGATGCCATGCTCACCGCGCAGTTCATTCAGGCAATGGCCCAGGCTGAAGTGCGTCATTCGCAATTGCCGCCTGGCACCACCATGGGCGAATTGCTGGACCCGCGGCTGGACCTGCAGCACTTGCAGTTCACCCCGGCCTTGGCCGAATCGACCCGCGTCGAGTTCCTCGATCATGTCGAGCACCTGCCGGACACCTTGCTGGCCAACGTCTATGCCCGCGACCGCACTATTGTCTGGTCCACCAACGTAGAGCTGATTGGCAAGCAGATAGAAGTTGATGGCGATCTTGAGCGCGCCTTCCGCTCGCGCAAGGCGGTGTCGGCCAGTTATCACAAGGCCGCCGAGGATCGCGAAGAGCAGAAGTTCCAGCGCGCACCGCGTTACCTGTTCATCGAGAACTACATCCCGCTGTTCGACAGCCAGGGTGAGCAGGTACTGGCCATGGTGGAAATCTACAAGGAGCCGCAGGACCTCATTCGGCGCATCCAGCGCGGCTATGTGCTGATCTGGGCCTCGACACTGGTGGGTGGGGCGTTGATCTACTTCGGCCTGTTCTGGATCGTGCGCCGTGCGGCGCACATGCTGCACCTGCAGCAGGAGCGGCTGGTGGCAAGCGAAACCTACGTGGCGCTGGGAGAAATGTCGTCGGCCGTGGCTCACAGCATGCGTAACCCGCTGGCCAACATACGCTCCAGCGCCGAACTTGCCCAGGAAACCGCCAACCCTGCTGCGCAGAAGAACATCACTGACATCATCAGCCAGGTCGACCGCATGTCGCGCTGGGTGCGCGACCTGCTGGTGTCGCTACGCCCGGCCAGTGACGACCCCGAGGCCGTGGACCTGGTGGCGGCCATCGAGGACACCCACCTGGCCTTCGCCCAGCAGATCGAACGCAACGGCGTGCGCTTCCATTTCGAAGGGCCTGACGTGCAGTGGGTGGTCAGCCAGCCGCTGCAGCTCACGCAGATTCTCAACAGCCTGTTTTCCAACGCCCTGGAGGCCATGCCCGCTGGCGGGATGCTCAATGCCCAGGTCAATGTGCAAGAAGGCCTGCGTGCCGAGTTCGTGCTGACCGACACCGGCAAAGGCATGAGCCAACAGCAGGAACGGATGGTGTTCAAACCGTTCTTCACGACCAAGCAGGGAGGCCTCGGTGTAGGCCTGGCCCTGGTCAAACGCATCATGGAACGTTTTGGCGGCTCGGTCAGCCTGAGCAGCCGCGAAGAGGAAGGAACCCGCGTCAGCCTTACATTCAATATTGCAGCGGGAGGGGAACATGGAGCACAGCATCCTGGTCGTCGAGGATGATGAAATCCTTGCCGACAACATTCGCACCTACCTCAGCCTCAAGGGCTACGAAGTCATCGTGTGCCACAGCGCGGAGCTGGCGCTGGAGCAGATCAAGCGGGCGCAACCTGACGCGGTGCTGACCGACAACTCGTTGCCAGGCATGAGCGGGCACGACCTGCTACGTACCCTGGTGGCCCAGGCGCCAGACCTTAAAGTGATCATGATGACCGGCTACGGCAATGTCGAAGATGCCGTGCAGGCGATGAAGGAGGGCGCCTTTCATTACCTGACCAAGCCGGTGGTACTGGCCGAGCTCAAACTGACCTTGGACAAGGCCCTGGCTACCGAGCGCATGGAGCGCACGCTGTCGTTCTACCAGGAGCGTGAGGCGCAGAAGTCCGGGTTGCAGGCATTGATCGGCGAGTCGCCGGTGATGCTTACCCTCAAGCACACCCTGCGCCAGGTGCTCGATGCCGAGCGGCGCATGGCCAGTGACGACCTGCCACCGGTGCTGATCGAAGGCGAGACCGGTACGGGCAAGGAACTGGTGGCCCGTGCCCTGCATTTTGATGGTTCGCGCAGTAAAGGGCCGTTCATCGAGTTCAATTGCGCTTCGATCCCTGCCAACCTGCTTGAGGCTGAACTGTTTGGCCACGAGAAGGGCGCGTTCACCGATGCCAAGGAGCGCCGGGTGGGGCTGGTGGAGGCTGCCGATGGCGGCACCCTGTTCCTTGACGAGATCGGCGAAATGGACCTGGTGCTGCAGGCCAAGCTGCTCAAGTTGCTGGAGGACCGCAGCATCCGCCGGATTGGTGCGGTGAAGGAACGCAAGGTGGATCTGCGGGTGATCAGCGCCACCAACTGTAACCTGGAGCAAATGGTGCAGCAGGGCAAATTCAGGCGTGACCTGTTCTTCCGGCTTCGCATTATCGCCCTGAAGGTGCCGCGCCTATATTCGCGTGGGCAGGACATTCTGCTACTGGCGCGGCATTTCCTTGCCCACCATAGCCGGCGTTATGGCAAGCCGAACCTGCGCTTTTCTGCCGAGGCCGAAAGCCTGATGCTCGGTTATAGCTGGCCTGGCAATGTGCGTGAATTGCGCAACATGCTGGAGCAGACCGTGTTGCTGGCGCCGAACGAGGTGGTGCAGGCGCATCAGTTGAACCTGTGTATGACCTTGGTTGACGAGCCGTTGACGCAACAGCCGATGGCGGCCATGTTCGAAATGCCGCGGCACGAGCCAGAGCCGGGTACAAGCCTGCCTGACATGGAGCGTGACCTTGTCTGCAAGACCCTGGACCGCACCGACTGGAACGTGACCAAGTCGGCGCGGATGCTTGGGTTGTCGCGGGATATGCTGCGTTACCGGATCGAGAAGTTGGGGCTGACCCGGCCTGACAAGCGTCAGTGGTAGTACAGACCGTGTCGTCAGGGGTTACCTGTGCCCGAGCTGCCTTCTCCTTGCCGGCCGGTACCTTCCGACCCACTGCCATCCATTCCCGGCAGATCGCGGTTGTCATTCTGCTTGGCCGGCGGGCTTTGCGGTTCGTTGCCCTGTACGCGCGGATCGGTGTCCCGCGGCAAAGGCTTCTCGATCGGGTTGAGGGTACTGTCCACGCCTGGCTGTGGCGCCGTATTGTGCGGGTCGTCGGGGTAGGTCGGACCGGTGCCGACAGCAAACGCCAGCTGCGAGGCGAGCAGGGCAATCGACAGGATGATTGAGCGGGGCATGGCAGGCTCCTTTGCTGTACGGGTAAGGCTCATACTTCTCTTTGGCCTTACCCGAAACGTCAAGGTGCCATTACCCCGATCAACGGTCACACCACCAGCGACAGCAACATGATGAAAATGATGCCGACGATGGACAGGATCGTCTCCATCATGCTCCAAGTCTTGAAGGTTTCTGCCACGGTCATGTTGAAGTACTGCTTCACCAGCCAGAAGCCGGCGTCGTTCACATGCGACAGGATCAGCGAGCCGGCACCGGTGGCCAGTACCAACAGCTCACGGTTCACCCCCGGCACCAGGTCGATCACCGGCGCCACGATACCCGCGCCGGTGATGGTGGCGACCGTGGCGGAGCCGGTCGCGATGCGGATCACCGCCGCCACCAGCCATGCCAGCATGATCGGCGAAATTTCTGCCTGCACAGCCATCTGCCCGATCACGTTGCCTACGCCGGTGTCCACCAGCATTTGCTTGAAGCCACCGCCAGCGCCGACGATCAGCACGATGGCGGCAGTCGGTGCCAGGCTCTGGTCGAGCATCTTCATGATCTGCTGGCGGTTGAAGCCGCGGGCCGAACCGAAGGTGTAGAAGGCCAGTAGCAGGGCGGCGAGCAGGGCGGTGATCGGGTGGCCGATCAGGTCCATCCACTGGCGCACGATGTGCTCGGCAGGCAGCACCACGTCGGCGAACGTTTTCAGCAGCATCAACGCGACCGGCAGCAGTACGGTGATCAGGGTGATGCTGAAACTTGGCAGGTTGCCCTGATCGGACTCCTTGGCGATCTGGTCCATCAGTTCCTGGGACGGGTTGCCCGGGATGTAGCGGGAAATGAAGTTACCGAACAGAGGGCCGGCGATGATCGCGGTGGGCAGTGCGACGATCAGGCCGTAGAAGATGGTCTTGCCAATGTCAGCATGGAAAATGCCGATCGCCAGCAAGGGGCCCGGGTGTGGTGGCACCAGACCGTGCACCACCGACAGGCCGGCCAGCAGCGGAATGCCGATTTTCACCAACGAGACGCCCGAGCGCCGGGCGACGATGAACACCAGGGGAATCAGCAGCACAAAGCCGATTTCGAAGAACAGCGGGATGCCCACCAGGAAGGCGGCGAACATCATCGCCCAATGCACGTTCTTCTTGCCGAAGGCGCGGATGAGGGTTTGCGCGATCTGGTCGGCACCACCGGAGTCGGCCATCAGCTTGCCGAGCATGGTGCCCAGGGCGAGCACGATACCGACGAAGCCGAGTACGCCGCCAAAACCGTCCTGGAACGATTTCATGACCTTGGCCACCGGCATGCCGGAAGTCAGGCCCAGGAAGCCGGCCGCGAGGGTGAGGGCGACGAAGGGGTGAACCTTGAAGTGGGTGATCAGCAGGATCAGCCCGACGATGGTAACCAGCGCGTCGAGCAGCAGGAAGGTATCAGTAGCCAGTCCGAACATGGTTTGAAGGCCTCGGTCTTATCGTTGTTTTGGGCGTAGCTTTTTGGAGTCTTTGCCGCGTTTACGGGTTGGGGTAGCGCTGTCTTTGGTGAGACGGAAAAGCCGCCGAGGTCAGGCGGTTTGCGCCAGGCCCGGCTCACCGCAGCGCTTTAGCCAGTGGTCCACCGCTTCGGCCAGTGCTTCGATCGGTTGGGTGGCGTCCAGTGCCAGCGTCAGTGGCTCGCCGCGTGGCGATTCCAGGGCCGCGAACTGGCTGTCGATGAGGCTGGCCGGCATGAAGTGCCCTGGGCGAGCCAGCACGCGTTTTTCGGCCTCGGCAGGCGACAGTTCGAGGAACACGAACACCAGCCCGGGCATGGCATCGCGCAGGGTGTCGCGGTAGCGGCGCTTGAGTGCCGAGCAGGTCAGGATCGGGCGTTCACCGGCCTGGGTGGTGGCTTGCAACTCTTCACCAAGGCGGACCAGCCAGCCGGCACGGTCGCTGTCGTCCAGCGGGATGCCAGCGCTCATCTTGCGGATGTTTTCGGCAGGGTGGAAAGCGTCGCCTTCGATCAGGCGGCCGCCGCTTCTGGCAGCGATGGCAGCGCCGATGCAGCTTTTGCCGCAACCGGCCACGCCCATCACCACAATAGCGGACAGGGGAGAATTCATCAGTACCTCCTGCGGGTGAGATAGCGCTGTCTCGCCGTTGACGAACAGCCACCTCCCCGGTGTTATTGGTCTTGTCCTTACGCAGTATGGACGCCTGGTGGCGAGCGCGTGGTGGCTGCTACCAAAGATTACATTGCCTGCATCCTGAGACAGCGCTACCTTAGTGGCCGTTCCCTCTCCTTGCAAGTAGTAAAATTACAACATTCATGTCCCGCACCGGCTCCCGAACTACAGGTCGTCCCACCCTGGCTGAAGTTGCCAGGCTTTCCGGGGTTTCCCCGATTACCGCTTCGCGCGCCTTGCGTGGGGTCAGCACCGTTGCGCCTGACCTGGTGGAAAAGGTCATCGCCGCAGCGGCGAACCTTGGCTATGTGGCCAACCCGGCCGCCCGGGCGCTGGCCTCGGCACGCAGTCAGTCGGTGGTGGTGTTGATCCCGTCGTTGTCCAACCAACTGTTCATCGACACCCTGGAGGCCATTCACGAGGTCATGCGCCCTCGTGGGCTAGAGGTGCTGATCGGCAACTATCACTACGACCTTGCCGAAGAAGAGAACCTGATCCGCAATTACCTGGCCTATCAGCCCTGCGGCATTTTGCTGACCGGCTTCGAGCGTAGCGATGCTGCGCGGCAGATGCTGGCTGCCAGCGGCGTGCCGTGTGTGCACATGATGGAACTCAATGGTGAGCCAGGGGCTTTGTCAGTCGGCTTCTCGCAGCATCAGGCCGGGCGTGCTGCTGCACGGCACCTGATCGAGCGCGGGCGCAAGCGCCTTGCATTCATTGCCGCGCAGCTGGACCCGAGGGTGATGCAGCGTGCCGAGGGTTTCCGTCAGGCTTTGGCAGAGGCTGGTTTGCAGGCTGCCGAGCTGGAGGTGTTGGCCCCGGAGCCATCGTCGATTGCCCTGGGCAGTGTGCTGTTCAGCCAGCTGATGCAGCAGGCGCCGGATGTCGACGGTATCTTCTTCTGTAACGACGACCTGGCTCAGGGCGCGGTGCTGCAGGCCTTGCGTCAAGGGGTGGAGGTGCCACGCCAGGTGGCGATGGTCGGTTTCAACGATCTACCGGCCTCGGCGCATATGGTGCCACGGCTGACCTCGATTCGCACACCACGGGCTGCGGTGGGGCGGGGCGCAGCGCAGGCGTTGCTGGCGTTGCTGGATGGCAAGCGGGTGACGAATGCGCAGCAGGATCTGGGCTTTGAGCTGATGGTGCGCGAGAGCACCTGAGAGTGCCCGCCAAGGCCTTCTCGCGCGAATGCCACAGGAATGATTGGCCCGAAACGAATGTGCAGCGGGTTTACCTGCGAAGCGGGCGACGGGGGCATGGCACCGGCTGCGCCGGTGTTCGCGGGTGAACACGCTCCTACAGGCGCTGTCGATGCCACGACTTGCCAACGGCGATCTATGCTCAGAAAACCGCGCATAGGGAGCCCCGCGTCATGTTCGATTTCCACCGCAAGTCTGATTTGGCAGAAATCCAGCGCAACCGCCAGGCGTTGGCCAATGCGCAAGCCAAACTGGCCGCTATCGGCCGTTCCATGGCAATGATCGAGTTCGCCCCTGACGGCACTATCCTCGACGCCAACGAGCGCTTCTGCCAGGCCATGGGCTACAGCGCTGACGAGCTGCGAGGCAAGCATCACCGGCTGTTCTGTGAGCCGGACTATGCAAAAAGCGCCGAATACCAGCAACTGTGGCGCGAGTTGGGGCAGGGCAAGGCAATCAGCGGTACGTTCGAGCGCATCGACAAGGCGGGTCGCGAGGTCTGGCTGGAAGCCAGTTACATGCCCGTGCTGGACGAGCACCGGCAAGTCACCAGCGTAATCAAGGTGGCATCGGACATCACCCAGCGGGTGGTGCTGGAGCACGAGAGCGAAAGCCTGCTCAAGGCCATCAGCCGCTCCATGGCGGTGATCGAGTTCACCCCGCAAGGCCGGGTGATCAAGGCCAACCAGAACTTTCTCGACACCATGGGTTACCGCCTTGATGAAGTGGTTGGCCGCCATCACGGGCTGTTCTGCCTGGCGCATGAACGCGAATCGGCCCAGTACCGGGAGTTCTGGGCTTCGCTGAACCGTGGCGAATACCACTCGCACCGCTTCGAACGCGTCAACAAGCAAGGCCAGACTGTTTTCCTGGAGGCCTCCTACAACCCGATTTTCGACAGCAAGGGCCGCCTGTGCAAAGTGGTCAAGTTTGCCAGCGACATCACCCATCAAGTCTGCACCCAGCAAAGCGCCGCCCATGCCGCCCATGCCAGTTCGGTGCAGACCGATGCCTGCGCGCGCAAGGGTACCGAAGTGGTGCAGCAGACCGTGCAGGTAATCGAGCAGATTTCCCAGGAGCTTAACGACGCAGCGCGCAGCATCGATGCGGTAAACAAGCAGTCGGATGTGATCGGGCAGATTGTGCTGACCATTCGTGGCATCGCCGACCAGACCAACCTGTTGGCCCTTAATGCAGCCATCGAGGCCGCGCGTGCCGGCGAGCACGGGCGAGGCTTTGCCGTGGTGGCCGATGAGGTGCGCAACCTGGCTGCGCGAACCAGCAAGGCCACCCTGGAAATCGTCGATGTGGTGCGGCAGAACCACGACCTGTCGCTATTGGCGGTGGCCAGCATGCAATCGAGCCTCAACCGTACCGGTCACGGCGTGGCATTGGCCAATGAGGCGGGGACAGTGATCATGGAAATTCAGCAAGGTTCACGGCACGTCGTGGACGCCATCAGCCAGATCAGCTCGACGCTGCAATTGCATTGAGCGCCTCGCGCATCTCGTCAAGCAGTGCCTGCAGGCTGACTTGCAGTTGCCCGCGTTGCTCAATGGTTGGTAGCCCTCGTGCGTGGGCGTGTTCGATGGCTTCACAGTCTTTGACCACGGTGCGCACCCTGATCATTTTGGCGCCACCCTTGATGCGGTGGGCCAAGGCGCGTACGGCTTCATCAGGGGCGTCTGTGGCCAAGGCACGCAGGGCGGCCAAGTCTTCACCGACGCTTATCGACAATTGCTCCAGCAAATGCCGCGTCAACTGTTCGTCGTCCTGGGTCAGGTGGCGCAATTCGGCCAGGTCGAACCCACCATGGGAAGGCTCCGGCGACGGCTGCTGAGGGCGCACCTGGGGCAGATGGGTCTTGAGCGTGCGCAGACCAATCGGCTTGAACAGGCATTCGTCCATGCCGCTGGCCAGGCAGCGAGTACGCTCCTCGGCCTGGGCGTTGGCGGTCACGCCAAGAATACGGCCTGCTGGCAGGCCGTGTTCGCCCTCCAGGCTACGAATGCGCCGGGTGAGTTCATGCCCGTCCATGACCGGCATGCTGCAATCGGTGATCACCAGGTCGAAGCGCGCTTCCTGCCAGCGTGCAAGGGCGATCTCGCCATTCTCCGCCAGTGTCACGTGGTGCCCCAGGGTTTGCAGTTGCCGTTCCAGCAATAGCAGGTTGGCTGGGTAGTCGTCGACCACCAGAATATTGAGCGGGCCGCTGTTGCTTTCATGTGTCGTGAGTTGAGGGTCCGCTTGTGCCGGTGCTTCGCAGACGGGTAACCGCAGGCTGACTTGTACCCGGGTACCAACGCCCTCGACGCTCTGAAGGCTCAGGGCGCCGCCCATCAGTTCGGCCAGGGTACGGCTGATGACCAACCCCAGGCCTGCCCCTTGACGTGCCCTTGGGCCATCGACCTGAACGAAGGCACTGAACAGCCTGGCCTGGTCGGCGGGGCTGATGCCGATGCCGGTGTCACGCACATTCAGCTCGATAGCCAGAGCGCCGTGGCCGGCAACTTTGGGCAGCAGCAGGCATGCCTGCACTTCACCACGGTCGGTGAACTTGATGGCGTTGCTGATCAGGTTGGACAGAATTTGCTTGAGCCGCAGTGGGTCAGCCAGCACCCATACCGGCTCTGCAGGCAGCTCGCCCTGCAGTTGCAACCCTTTGGCCCGGGCATTGCCTTCGAACACCCGAAGCGTGGCGCGCACCAGTTCGACCAGATTGGTAGGCACCGGTTGCAGGCTGATATGGCCGGATTCGATGCGGGAATTTTCCTACTTACGACAATCGATCGTCAAAAAGAAGAGGTTCCTCTCTGTCCTTATAATATAAAAAAATATCCAAAGAAGCACCTACAAAAATCCAGAAGATTGCCATCAGCTTCTCATGATGCCAAAACAAGCTGTGACAATTGAATTGACGGCTGGGAGTGGTAATTCGAACTGGGTGGGGTGCAAAGGGGAGTGGTGAACACAATGGTTCAAGTAGTGTTGTGCCGATGGCGTATAGCCTGTCATGAGTGTTTCTTTTTTTGATATAGAATGCTGTAGTATTGAGGTTAAACAAATACTAACTGAGGGTGAGTGTCATGGCTGTTTTTTTATTTCGAGCTTAGTGTATTGTTGATCTTTGTGGTTTCCTGAAGTTGGTGGATAATAACCATAGGATTGAGCGCTGTGAAATGGTGCAGGATCCTGTGTTTCCTGACGTGGATGTGATGATTGTGCTGGATTCGTCCGTCCAAGAGTTGCGGGGTTTAGCAGATACACTTGAGGATTGTCACATCATTTCTGAGTCGATAGAGGAAGTTGTTAAGGCATCGAAGATTCGTGGCGAACGTATAATTTAGGGCGCGATAACCTTGGTCGGAACCATTTAAGTGAGGATGAGAGTTCGCTCAAAAATGCCAGCAGACTTTTCAAACTGCTAGCATTCTTCCGGTTGTTAGATCCCGTTCAGGCAGCGAGGTGGTGTCGTATGTTTCCCACATGCCGGCGACTAAGTAATCGAATGATTTACCTGATGGCTCGGGGCTTACCTGGAAACCTTCAACCTATCTCCGATTCCGCATCAGGCCAGATCATAAATTTCGTCAAATCCATCCGCATTCTGACCATGAGCTGTTCGGGATCTGCGCCATCCTTGATCAGATAGGCCAGCATCAGCAGTGTCAGAGGATGGATCTCAAGGTGGTGAGCAATCTCAGCAAGCTTGCCGATGGTGGGCTGCTTGTCGCCTCGCTCCAGTGCAACGAGGTACGTCGCCCCGCTCACCAGCTCGCTCAACTGGCGGCGTGACAGGCTCCGCCGCAGTCGGATTGTCTTAAGCGCTGAGCCAAACGCCTTGGCTAGCTGCTCTTCGTCAGGGGTCATGCTGCTTTTGATCCGCAAAACCGAGTATATAGCCAGATTGCTAAAATCTTTGGGAGTACCCTATAGGGTCAAATTTTTGCTTGCATTCCCAACTTCTTCTGGTAGCCTGAAATGAATCGTATATGTTTTGTGCCTGTTGTGGGGCTTTGTCGCGCCCGTCGTTCGCCTGCTCGGCATATATAATTAAGCTTTCGTAAAAAGTGTCAATGCTATTTACCCTGCGCGGGGTGAGCGGTGGAGGTGTGCATGGATTTCGATGTTGAGCATGAAATATTATCGCGGTACGCACCGTTGTTCGGGCTGGATGGCGGTATTGGTCAAAAGCAGTCGTGGGGCATAGAGTGTGGTAACGGCTGGAGCACTCTGCTAGTCGCGATGTGCAGTGCATTGGAAATGCAGTCCAGGCGTACGCGTCGGCCTATCTTTTTTCAATACATAAAGCAAAAGTATGGAATTTTGCACTGCACGTTAGTGGAACCAGATGATTACTGTCGAGGTGCATTGGACGCCATCATGTGGATGTCATATGTCACCTGTGAGAATTGTGGGAATAGGGGAACCCTCGCGCGAGGTAACCAAGGTTGGATCAGGGTGCTCTGTCCGCCTTGTAGACAAGCCGATCCTGCGTAACGCTAGATTCAGATTCGTCAGCAGAGAGGGCTCATATGTTCTTTACTCATCCTGAGCTAGAGCGCAAAAGCATTCTGGCAGCAGTTCAAAGAGGTCATCGTTCTTGGAGGATGGTCATGCAGTCTGCACCTAAGCCATGGTTTTATATTTCACAGCATTCGGTGTCCGATGAAGTTGATGATATCGACACTCAAATGATCTTGATCGATGATATTTACGAGTTCCAGCGTTTCGTCTCAGCTGAATGGGGAAGAGTCAAGCTGGGTGACATCTATTTCATGTGCCCAGTGTGGAATGATGTTAGAAATCCGCTGCCAACTTGGGAGTTGAGTCTGCTTCTAGAGGTACGTAGTCACGACCCTGGTGATGGGGATCCCTCACGCATCGTTTTTTTCACCGACTCCACGACCTATTTTTCTGACGAGCCCGATGGCGTGTGGGAAAGCTCAGAGATGACAACCCTTTACCGCTGCGCAGATTTTGAAGCTCAATTGGAGCGAATGGATAAACGCGATGACAAGGTAGCGGTAGCTAACGCGGCGCGGACAATACAGCTCGCTTGCGAGCTTTTTCGTGGGGACATTCGAGCTGCTGCCGAGTGGCTTCATACTCCACTCCCTGAGCTTGGAAATCGGGCCCCTTGCGAGATGGTCAGCGAGGAGGATCAAGATCTACTCGCCGAGGTAGTGACCACCCTTGAGCGCCAAAAAGACGATTGAGGTACCGCATGTTCGAATGTCCCAACCTTCTCATGGCCAACAATCAGGAGCTTGTGAAGAAGGTCAAGGAGTTCCTTGATCAACACAATCCTCCGCACCCAATCCGGTACCTGAGAGCCCTAGTATCCAGTCCGAGATTGTCGGACCACTTTGTGCGGGGCCTAGACCCGAGCGGACTCGTATTGGTCGCAGATAGCTTCCTCTCCGAACACACGATGATCGGTGACCATGCGCAGAAAACGTACGGCGTGTCTCTGGAGACGTGGACTCGAATGAAGGACGAACTTGATCTAGTTGAAAATTTTCACTTCCGAGACCAAACCGTAAGCAGAATTCAGGTATGGCCATTTAATCCTGCGTTGCTAGAGCTGGAGGCGATGAAAATCGCAGTGGCTCTCAGTTTCACTGATTTGGAAATGATCTACGAATCGAGGGTATACGGAGCAGTGGATGACTTGCTTTCGGAGTACAAGATCGACGCATTCCCCGGCATGTGAGGGGGAGCAAGATTTCTGGTACCTCTGAGCGCATTCCCGGATTGAGCCATGAGGTGACTGTGGCTTGATCAGTGGAGGGTGCCAGAAACTGAGCCCATCGCACGCTGGTAGTAATCAGAAATTGCTCGAAAAAGATCTTCAGCCCTCAGTTTGTGCTGCTCAATGATTTCCGCAGGTTCGCCTGCGGTCATGGAGTCGTGATAGGCCTTCAGGGCATCCAGAGCTTGCTTCATCAGCGGATCATCTGGCGGCAGCGGACCAACGAACGTCTTCATCAAGCGTACCTCGGTTGCTGAGTCGAAGCGAAATGCTAGCCCCCGGGAAGACTAGCAGTGCGCTGGATCCGTTAATTGTATACGAAATTGACGTTGAAGCCCGATCTCGAAAAGGGCAGGCTGTGCCGTAGGGGATGGACATTTATCCCTGGATTTAAGGATGACGCATTCGTTGGGCGGCGCAACTGACAGCACGTTACGTGTATGCTCGGTCGCCGCAGGACAGAGATTAATGGATTATCATGACCTTAACACTGCAAGACATCATTGCCCGTGATCGTGGCAATGACGCGTATTTGGAGTTCGCAACCAATAAGATTGCAGATGCTTCGCTCATCACCCAAGCCGCAAAGCAGACTTTGGAGGCAATTCCGCCTGCATTCGGTTCGTGCGTGATGGTAAGCGCCGGTTTTGTCGCCATCCTTAAGTCAGTTGGCATCGAGGCTGTAGTGATCCTCGGTGATCTGAAAATCGACGGACACTTTATCTTCGAATGCCGAGGGAATATCCCAGGGGCTACCTACGAGGGTGAGGTCGTCAATGTCACATGGGATGGTCATGCATGGGTAATGCTAGGCGACCTGGTTTGCGACCTTTCTATTTTCAGGACAGCTTACGCGTTGCCTGATTTCAGCCTGCTCAAAAACTTCATACGTCATCATTTTGGAGAAGGGAAAGGGGCATTGCTGTGCCCTCCTGGAACGATCCCGCTAGGGATGGAGTTCGTTCCAAAGCACGCGCTGAATGACGATCAGATTCACGGCATTCTTGAGGGGCTATCCCAGTAGTCAAAGGAACGAGGGCGCGATCTTGATACTCATGCGCACTGATTGAGTTGGGGCTAGGTAGAGTCAATAGTGATGCGCAATTGTTTAATGGTTATATTGATATGATAGATGATTTTAGAAGCGAAATGTTTAATTTCATCTATATGGGTGGAGTGAAATTTTCAGAGCCTCACATAATACAAGTCGACGTTGATGGGGTTCTTCAAAACCCAGTTATCAGCTTGGCGCCAAAGTATTATGTTGGAGCTTTCCTAAAGCACATTATGATTCACTCGCTGTTGGATGCCGTTTTTGAGTCAGAAAATCCTAGTTTGGAAAATTTAGGGTATGTACAAAAATATAAGAAACTTCCTGAAGGAAATGACTATGAAGTTGCGGTAAAAGAAACATACCGTGTCCTCACAATGGTGCGAAACGTTATCACTCATTGTAAGAGCAAGCTTGCGTCTGCTGAAGGGCGTTTAGTATGTTCGTATATGAAGAAGAGCGATAGAAATAAGTCATTAATTCCAATTTCTATCGACATCACTTCGGGTGGTCTCGATATTCTCTACTCAATCGCTGTGATGCGCTCCAAGCTGAAAGGGGATGTGGATGCTTATCACCAGCTCATGATTGTAGCAATGTACAATTCAGCAAAAAGAAAAGTGGCTGACTTTCAAGACGAGTACCGATTTAGTTCAGATATTCCGCTAAGGACAGTCTCTACTTCTCAGGGGGTCAGATGGAGTAGACGTTATCGCCTAATTGCTCCTGAGTTCCGAGTCGATGAGGACTCTGTCAGATTTACAAGGTTCTCTATTCCTCAACAGGATAAATCATGGGCCGGGGATGAATATTTATACAGCGAAGATGGGTCTGATTACATTATCCCTGGTGAGTTTTTGGATGATCATGGATCAATATTCAGAAGGGACCTTGTGAACTGGAAGGTGATCAACAAAGTTATTAGGTTCGGGTGAAAAATGTCCGCTGAAAAAATACTCAATCAGGTTTTAAAGAAGGTTTTGGTAGTCGTGCTGGGGTCAGGAGTTTTGGTTAATGCTCTATATCTTTTTGGCATGTCTTACTACGAAGGGTTCATAAAAGCTCTCGGTTTTGAGTTGCTTATGTTTCCGATAGCATGGAGTGATGGCCGGTTATGGACATACATAGCAAGTCGCGAGATTGGGCTAAGCGCAGTCAGTGTTTGGGTTGAGCTAACAGGTCCTTATGTTCTCCTTTTGATGGCGGTTTGCTACGCCACTACCAGAATCTGGCTAAAGGCGAAAAAAAGGTCAACGATAAATGCAGGAAATCCTACTGGAAGGCGAAGGAAATTTTTAAAGTCAGTCGCTTATCAGAAAAAGAAGCACCCAATCATATTTGCTAAACTTTTGTGGTTTGTAAGGACAGATGATGCTTTTTGGGCGTTTATTTCTGCATATTCAATAATAATTTTTGTTTTCTTTATTCCGTTATTTCTTATTGTGTGGTCTTTTTATCCGTCCTTTGGGTTTGCTTATGGTGAGAAAGTAGGTGAGAGAGTTCGGAAAAGTTTTGAAAGTGCGCTGTGTGGTGAAAATGGAGAGTACTGGAGTTCTTGTTTTGTTTTTTCAACTAAGCATATTGATCAGGAAGGCTTACCGGGCCAAGTGCTTGGTAGGCTAGTCTTTAAGAAAGATAGGACAATCGGATTGTACACAAAGAATGGTCCCGTCACTCTGACTTTGCCTGAGGATTTTTATCAAGAAACGAAAAGAAATGCGTGTTACAGAATGTGCTGTCCAGGTGAAAAATAATGAAAATTTTTTAGTCAGGGTGCATCATTATATTTTAAATAGCATCGCAGGATTTTTATATGCTCAGCCTCTAATCAGGTGCTACATCCCAGTTTTTGGTGTCTCATTTCACTGGGGCCTATGGTTCAAAAGGAGAAAAGTCGTGCTCCTCGCCAGAGAGATGAGTTGTGTCTCCTGAGGCTTCGCCGTAAGAATGAAAGTAATCGCAGTGGATTCCCTTAGATTGAAGGGTTGAGGCTAGTTCTTCCACCAGTGCGAAACGATGATGAATTGCACATATGTCATCGTCTTCCTCTGCATCGGTAGGCATGAAGAAATCAAATTCATCTATTGAAACCAAATAGCGACCTTCATCCGTGATCGTAATTGCCCCCTCACGGTGCAGGGCCCGGGTCAGCGGTTGTCGATTGTCAAGAAGCCATAGGTGAGTTGTGTCGAAATCGCCATATTCACTATTTGTAGTGAAGTGTGGGTCGTTGTTGGCGTGCTTTTCTAATGTATGCTCAATTGCCAGTCTGAACTTTTCTAGCTGAACTTCGTCGCCTTCCTGGGTTGGGTCGGCGTACCATGGGTTAACGGAATTATTTTTTGCACATGCAATCTCTTGCGCGAATTTGCTGTACTGTCCGTTTGTCGTGCTGTCTGCCTCGTTTAGGATAACTTTAAAGTTCTCAGGTTCTATAAGGCCTTTGTCATCCATGAATTGTATGTCGCTCAACAGCTTTTCTAGCTCATGCTGTTGCTTGATGACTAGAAAAATGCTTTGTAGCTCTGAAGGCCATGGGGCTTCTAGGTGTCGGACTTCGATGTAGGTTCCCTCTAAGAAACCTCCGCAAGCGGTCGCTGGCACCCTCCATATCGAATCCAAATGCTGATAATGTATTTTTATATTCATTTGAGTAATTGCGGGGCAGGGAAGGTCGAGTTTAAGGCTGATCTGCCTGCGATTCATTTGGTGGGTCTTGAATCCTCCAAGTTGTCTCAAGTCTTTTATTTCAAATCCTATAGCGTAGTCAACTTGTTGCCAAAGACCTTCCGCTGTCGTCTCTGGGCGCTCTGAGAGTTCGGCGTAATATTGGTGCTCTGTTTCCATTGCCAGCGGAACTCGTCCTGAACGGAGTGTTTGTCGTAAAAACGCAAAATCCTTATTTTCTTTAATATTTCCGTCGGAGACATCCCTCCCTGCATTTCGTGAAGTAAAGTCAATGAATGCAAAGAAAGGCATGGCTGTCACCGGCTATTCTACTTATGGTTTTTTAATCGTAGAAGAAAGACGAGGAAGGTCAACTTCTTGATCGTAAGAATGATCAAATTTATCATCTTCATTGGTGGGGCCGAATGCTCGCTGTTGGGCGCTCTCGCTTGGAATCCCTACCTCCCGACCAATCGGATGAAGGAACCTTCATGGTACTCCAGGGCGTCAAAGATTCAGTTACGTAATCCAAACTTGTACGAGTCGCAATGATCGGTGAAAATCTCCGGGTACCCGATTGCTGCAACCACACACAAAAGGAATATTACGATGTCGAGATTGGCCGAATTCCGGAAGCTTGAGCAAACCTTGGCTGCCCAGCTGGCTGAGCTTGAGTCCATGAAGAACGACGAGTCGTTGAAACGCGAGATCGAATTCGAGAAGAAGCTTCGGGATTTGCTGGAGAAGTACGGAGTAAGCCTTCGAGACGTCATTAACATCCTGGACCCACAAGCTGCCCGCCGTGCCCCGGCTGCGGCGCCGGCAAAGGCGACCCGAAAGGCTCGGGATGTGAAGGTGTATCGTAACCCGCATAACGGCGAGCTGATTGAGACGAAAGGTGGAAATCACAAATTGCTCAAACAATGGAAGCAGGAATACGGGGCACAAGAAGTGGAGTCTTGGGTCGGCAATTGATCCTTCAGAATCCTGTAGTGTGGTCAGGGGCGAGAGCCCCTGATCAAAGTGAACCATCACAGCACTTCAATCAGCGATGATGAGATCGCTTGCTTCTTGAATGTCACGTTTCAAATCGCGCAGCGGCCTCTCGTTGTTGCGGCCGACGAGGACACGAGGGGATGCATGATGTAGCGACGGACTCGTCCGTATTCTTGGGGCGTGGACGAGTTTTTTGTCGGCATATCTCGCTCTGCAAGCGGCGTAATTCCGACAATACACCCAATGGCATACATGATTTAATCCCAATCTCCTGATGCCCAATAGACCGGACCTTGTGAAGACAGTCAGAGATTACCTCGACCGGTTCGACCCGCCATTGTGTACCTCAAGTCCCTGTCTCAAGCCCCGGCTATCGGACCATTCCGTCAGCAATCTGAATCCGAATTGCCTGGTCGTCTTGGTGGGCACTTTCCTGGCGGAACACCCAATGCTGGGCGACCCGCGCAGCGGAGCTACGACGGTTCGCTAGAAGCGTGGGAGGAAATGGAGGGCAGGGTTGAATTGGTCGATGACTTCCTCTCACAGACAACACCGTGAGCAGAATTCAAGTCTAATCTTTCTATCCGTCTCCGCTCGGACTGAAGTCGATGAAAATTGCGATGGCACTCTCTATTACTGATCTGGAGATGATCTGTGAATCACGGATTTGTGGTGGTGTGAGGGACGTGCTGGGAGATTACACAGCGACTCGTATCCAGGGGCTTAAGATTCTTCAAGGAGTACGCATACCGCAAGCTGGGGACGGGCGAGGTGGGTGCGTCGCTCTCAGGTTAGTACAGCGTGCCGGATGAACGACCCATCGAGCGCTGGTAGTAGTCAGAAACGGCTTGGAAAAGCTCTTCAGCCTCATTCTTGTACTGCTGGATGACGTCTGCCGGCGCGCCCGCATCGACCGCTTCGTGATAAGTCTTCAACGAATCTAGGGCTCGCTTCATCAGCGGGTTATCAGGAGGCAGCGGGGCAACCAACGTTTTCATCAATGAGCCTCAATAGCATCCCATGCAAGGCAGTGTCGGCAGAGAATATGCCAGCAATATGGCTACTTTGAATGTGTACTGGATCCTTGCAAAGCGGACCGCGTGACGCTCATCGGCGGGATGCAGGGGGGGCTCAGTGCCCATTGGTGCGCAGGAGTACATCTGTACTCTTGCGGCGAGAGGTCACGTGAAACGTGGCTTTATAGGAATTTATAGACAATTATAGAGTGATTATAGATTCTGCTTGAGTCAGCTCAGCGCCAGCTAAACGGACTCCAAGGCAGAGTCCGTTCTTTAGGCGCTGGCATCCGTCCCCATTGGTTTCTAAAGCGCTATGCCAAAAACGGTGCAGGAGTTTTATCGAAACGGTCGACCACATCGTGTATCTGGGCAGCGAATTGCTCAAGACCGAGCAGGTCCGCCACCCCTACGACTACGGGGATTGCGCCGTATAGGCAGTAGTAGAGAGACACGGCTACCTCATCAGGTTCACCTGCGCCGACCTTATAATTCCAATATTTTCGATCTTCTTGAGGGGCTACCTAGTGATCCAGAGATGAGGCCGAAACGTGTCCGGCATTGTCACACAGCACTTGGTAAACAAAGTACGAGGCCTCCAAAGGACCAAGAGTCGCCAGCGCTTTCGGGCTGATGATGCTCAGCGATTTCTCAAGCTGGCCTATCGCCGCTTGAAGTGCTTTACGCGCCTCAGGCTCTGTGCTTTGAGTGAGGAGAGTTTGGTAACGATTGCGTCGGCTCTTTAAGTGGTCGTCCCGCAGCATCTGCATGAATTTATCTCTGTCGCCATCCATCGCTGAGACTGCAAGACTGACTTCAATCACTTATGGCGCCATGGCTCGACATTCCACATACATAGCGCGCTCAGCCAACATCAGCGCTCCCTGATAAAACCCTGCTGCCCGCATAAGTAGGCGTACTAAAACCGCTCTCTCGCTCATTGAGCTGGTGTGCACGGTATTCACCGCCTCTTGAGCAACCGCCATGATGAGATGGTTTACGTCTTTGACTAGACCAAAGAGCTTTTGGTTTGCTTGCAAGATGGTTGGCACAGCCTCATCAACTTCTGAGCTTAGAAAACCGGCTTTTGGGAGAATCCATTCCATGCACAGCTCCTGACAAACGATCGTTTTGGCCGACCCCCAGACTTTCAACGTTAAGCTCAGGGCGCTATCAACGGTCAAATATTCAGTCCCATACTACGAAAGGTGGCGGATTGATCAATAGTTTTGGGCATAGAACCGTGTTTATGTGCGAGGTGGAATTGGAATTTGCAAATTTTTCCTTTCACAAAGGTCTGTGTGTGCTGGTGCCTGCGGAAAAACGGGCTTCTGGTAAGCGTCCGACGCGGAAGATTTTTAGGCGCTTTTTAACCTTAAACCTGTTTCATCGCGATCTTCTTGATTCGTCCAAAAAATCCTAAGACACATCACGGAAGAGTTGTTAGGTCCCGTAAAAATTGGGTTTAGTAGTTAACTGCCCCGCCCGAAAGGCAGCTTCGGGTCGAAAGCGGCTATTCATATGCCGCGCACTGGTAGAAATAATCACTCAAACGAGTGTAACCATGATGCTGAAAATACTTGCTAGAGTTTGTACAAAAAATCGCCGAGTGGCGATCAGGCAAGGCGAAAACAGGCGAGGAGGCGGAGTTTACGGGTTGTAAATTAGCATTCCGAGCCTGTTTTTAACGCCACCTGATCGGCGCTTAGGTACTTTTCGTACGAAGCCTAGTCTGGAACCATCTCTGTGAACTCCAAAATTTGAAGGGTCACGCTGCAATTTCAATCTAAGTGATCACGCTGATCCAATATCAAAGTCAGCTCAGCGGTTTTGTAATGTGCCAAACAACAGGTCAATATGTCTGCAAAAATAGGGAGAGTCAGCCCCGCCGCCTTGAATGAATATGCCTACAGGTTTAACCCAGCCATCGGGAAAAATTTTCCACACGGGCGCACCGCTCATTCCACCAAAATGCTCGGGCGTGCTTATCCCTTCAGTGAAAGGAATTTTTATCCTAGCGCCTTCCTCATTAACAATAGTAAGAAGGTCGTCAGTTGATGATGCAACAAAGTCAGTCAGGCATGCTATTGCAGCATCAACGGTAGTGCTGCCTCCCTTTCGTAGCTTTCCAGGATAACCAACTATGAAAGTAGAGTCACCTCTGCTAGCTCTCTCTAATGGCAAAGCTTCGGACTTATAAAAGGACTTATTGATTTGCGATGGGCAAAAATTCTTCGGGATTTTTAGTAAACAGTAATCTAGCTTGCAGTCAATCTCTTCAACTTCCCATTGTGATATATCAACCATAGGGCAATCGCTTCCACCGATGAAAGTCGTATAATTATTCCCAAGCGACGCCAGGTAATCCTCTACAACGTGAGCAGCAGTTATTAGCCACTTCTTATTCATAGCTTCAAAAAACCAACCTGTACCGCCACTGACCCACTCTTTTGCCTCGCCAGCATCAGCTTTGTAGTGCAAGATCGGAACAATAATATCAATGACCAGATTGGTATTGTGCTCAGCCGCTTCTTGTAACTCTGAAATACTCATAAGACCCCTTAAGTTTGTGAACTAAGCAGGCGCAGAGACAGTCCACTTTATTGGCGAAATTCCAAAAAACATGATGAAGTCAGCACTTTATCTCATTAACTTCAATCCACGAAATACTCTAAAATAGTAAACATGCTACAGTCAACACTCAAATCATCAGAGAGTGAGGAGGCAAACGAATTTGGCTTGACGCGCTAATTATGTATAGCCTTTGCCGCCAATCCCGACGCATTAAGAACATGCAGGCAGTATATGCGGTTGGTGTGGCATCGTAACAATTATCCAAATCACATTTTGGTACGGAGCCACTTAATGAACGACAGAACCTTAAATTTTTTCAACCGTCTTAACCTATTCAACCTCTTCAACTGCCTCGCTTTATGTGCTTTCCTCCTCAACGCGGCTGCTAATATTTCTTTATGACGGGCGAGAAAAAGCCGCTTGAACTCCGCTAATTTTTTAGGATGATCCCAATGTAGTTTATCCCAGTGCACTGTTACTATCCAATTAGGTGGAGAATGCCAATCGGTTGGTGCGTGCGAGCACGTCGCGCCGAGCGACGAAAAAAGCTTCTCTTGCGCAACGCGTAGCGACATAGGATTGTCTGATGGGTTTGGCGATGCAAATAAAACTGGAGAACCGTGAAATTTGGCAAGAACCTAGCTACATGTTCAGCAAATAGCAGCGCCCCCAAGCCACCAACTCCGAACCCCCTTAGCTCCGCCACGACTGCGTAATGGTTAAAGGAAAGATTGCCGTTACTCTTCTCTCCGGTTGGAGACTCGATATTGGCGATGACGAAGGATCAATAGCAAATAATCGCCGGCCCCAGCCCTTGATATGGCGCCCCGTCGGAGTCTAATACACAAAAGTTCAATTCAGCCATATTTCTTTATGCCTCCGGTCATCTAACCCATGAGTTGAAGCGCTCATACGCGAAAAGCTTAGCGTTGCATCCGAACTCAGTTAATCATTTTCCGTAAGCATTGCTTTATTAATCCCCTGCCTTACTAAGGATCTTTATTTGGCCTTTTTCAAGGGTCAGATTTGAGACATCCAAGGTAATCATAGAGTCGTAAGACATCGCCACCACCTGCTCCTCCTGCTTCAATTTCTGAGTTCTACTCAGGTTTAACACCTCTACTTTAACTTGCGGGCGAGTAGCAGGGTACAGACTGTAGCGATTGGGAATCACGGGGACTATTTGTGTCAAGAGCCTCTCACCAAACACAGGAATATCCGCTTGGCCGCGAAACACTGGGATTTGCAATACCACATTACTAAAACTAATTTGGAACAGCATGTAGGGGCAACCAAACACGTTAGGCTTACGCCGAGCTAGTAGAATATGTATATGCGGATATGGCTTCGGAAGATATATCGTGCTCTTGATCGCACGAAACGCTGAAGCAGGAACAAAATCCCAAGAGTCATGCGCTTTCTCAACCCACTTTCTACACTCCGAAAATTCATCCAGATACTCATCCGGCATGATGGAAAGAGCAATTTTTGTCAGGCACTTAAAGACACCAGCTGGCACATAAGGTGCTCTAACCGTTTTAAATGTAACCGTCTTCTGATCAGGGTCATGAACAATGGATTCAGATCCAGGCATACTACATATTTCAGTGAGGCGCGTATACTTTCCTTTTTGAATTGATCCTCCCTTGAGTTTTTCTTTTGGTAGCCCTTTCTTACCTTTCATTCCTGTTAGAATTCGCTCAATCCCTAGATAGTTAGCAAGATCGGTTTCGATTGTCCCGCCAAATTTATTATTACAAGTGTCACATTCATCTATGGCTATGAGCTTGGTATTCCCCAAAAACTCTGGTACCGCATGAGGTACTAAATCAAAAGTCGTTTTATCTAGCCCAAGACCACAAAATCGACAAATAGGATTCTGCTCAGCCCCCTCAACACCCACGTGCATTTTTTCCCGAAGTTCACCAGCAGCAATAGGCTCGTATTGGTTGAGAATCGCGTCGTCCGGCGATTGAGCGAAGTAAGGTCGAACATGAGTAAGATAGAAAGCAGTGAGATCATCCATGATGGCACTCTAGCCGTTAAGTAGATGTGCCATCATGATACGACACCAAGAGAATGCCAACCCCTCCTTCCCGATACGCACTTGCAGCCTCCCTACACGATGCTGAGCGTCGAGCGATTGATGCTGCCCCATGGCGCCATCCAAGAGAATTCGATGGTGCCAGGATCGATGTTGTTAGGGGCACTCGCAGTCGGTGAAGCAGGTTGAGGGGCTGTCTCTGGCCGACCCTGCTCATACTGAATGGCTGCTATGGGTCGAAACGCTGCCCGGCTTGCGGGTTGGGTACCTGATTGCCAGCCCCGACCTGTTCCCGCACTTGCTGCGGCTCAAGCAATCGGCGGACCTGCACACCAGTCGGGTTGGGCAATGGCAGGTCCTTCAATGGCTGGGGACAGAACGGCTTGAGCGTCATCTTGAAGAGTTACGCAGCTATTACCGGGGTCGTCGAGACGCTTTCCAGGCCGCATTGGAGACGCACTTCGCCGACCTGGCCGAGTGGCAGATGCCAGAGGGAGGGTTGTTCTTCTGGTTGACGCTCAAGCACCCCATCGATACCCGGGCATTGCTCGAACCGGCACTAGCGGCCAATGTGGCGTTCATGCCCGGAGAGCCCTTCTTCCCAGAGCCTGACAAACATCCAGGGCACCTGAGGCTGAACTTCAGCCATGTTGCTCCCGACAAGCTGGATGAAGGTCTGAAGCGTTTGTCGGATGTCCTGCGTCGGGCTCTGAGCCAGCAGGCGGCCTGACTATCTCTAATGGGTCGAAATCTGCGATTCACGACAGGCCGCTTTCGACCCATAGCAGACAGTGAGGAGCCGCTAGTTGCTTCGAAGCTATTCAATAAGCATCATCAGGGCTCGACAAGGAGGCGTCCCCATGCTCACACCAGTGCTTCATCTCATGTCTGGCAAGATTGCATCTGGCAAATCAACATTGGCAAAAAGTTTGGCTACCCAACTGTCGGCGGTTCTGCTAAGCGAGGATCATTGGCTCTCAAAGCTTTACCCAGACCAGATCAAGTCAGTAACCGATTACGTACGCTTCTCGCGCCAGATTAGAGAGGTGGTGGGCCCGCTCGTCACTGATGTGTTGCGTGCCGGGGTGACAGTCGTCCTGGATTTCCCTGCCAACACTCTCCAGGATCGGCAATGGCTGCGGGGCCTGGCTGACGCGGCCGGGGTTGCCCATTGCGTTCACTATATCGAGGTACACGACGATGTCTGTCGAAGCAGATTGCATATTCGTAACCGCCGCGCCGAACATGAATTTGCTGCGACCGACGCCGAGTTTGATCTGATCACCAACTACTTTCAGGCGCCCGATAAGGATGAGGGGCTCCAGATCGAAATTCACCGCATTTGACGAAGACATCTCCAGAAAAATTGGGTCGTCTGGAGTATCCGCTCCTGGCCGATAGCGGTCACTCCACATCAAATGACTAGGGTGGAGCCACCTGACCTGCACAACGACGACTGCCAGTCCTCGAAGAGGTTTGCCAGCCGAAGCAGCGGGCAGCCTCTGAGTTCCGAGCCTATTCATCGTCAGCCCGACAGAGAGGGCACCAGCGGAATCGTTGTATGTGCTGACCCTTCAGGCACTGCCCGTGTCAGCAGCGAACTTGGGTTTCGCGCTCATCGAACTCCGATTGCGCCTCCATGACAGTGGACAGATGCTGGACCGTCCAAAGGCGTAGCGCCGTGAAAGGCTCCTCCAGAGTCCGTCCCAAGGGGGTTATTCGATATTCCACTGCCACCTGCGAAGAGGGAATGACAAGACGAGCAAGTATCCCGTTGCGTTCGAGTCGCCTCAGGGCTTGCGTCAACGCTTTTTGCGTGATGCCCTCCAGACACCGTTTCAGCTCATTGAAACGCAGTGGCTTCTCGCAAAGCGCTGTGAGAATCAGCATCGTCCACTTATCACCGATTTGATCCAGTAAATAACGACTCGGGCAACTGGTCGCGTCGTTGGGTATGTCGATCCTGGCGTCAATCATATAAGCCTCTTCGCGTGCATGTGGTGTATTCGGATAAACCTGATGACCTGAAAGTGCGTAATTGTCATTTATTCTGCATCTTATACCCTGACGCCTTACTTCAATCAGGGTGTTAACCATGTCATCTCAACTCGTTCAAGAAACGACTGACAAACTTGCAGTTGCTGAAGCACTTTACCGCTACGCGGCGGGTATCGATCTGCGTGACCCCGCGCTTTTGGCTTCGGTTCTTACGGAAAGTGCAGTTTCTGATTTCAGGCCAGCCGCAGCTAAAGCCGGTTTTGAATACCCTGTTCTGGAGGGGCGGGACACAATTGTGCAAGCCCTGATGGCTTCACTCACCCCGTTCGACACCACGCACTCGGTGAACAATGCCCGCGTCACCATTGACGGGGACAAGGCAGTGCTAGATGCGCTGGTAGAAGCCCAGCACGTGCTGAAAACCGACAGGACTCGTCATTACCTCATGAAAAACCGCTACGACGTTCAGTTGGTCAAACAGGGTGAAACCTGGCTGATCCAGCACATCATCGTGGACAACGTGTGGCGCACGGGAGATCCCTCCGTCCTGGCCGGTGTTTAATTTGTTTACGCCTTAAATACTCTTTGTTCGCTGAGAATGCGCGCAGCGTCTCGTGAAGGCGGCAGCCCGAAGACTTTCGCGTAGTCCCGGCTGAACTGGTTGCTGCTTTCATAGCCGACTTCAAAAGCAACAGCAGTGACACTTTTCGCGTTGGCCACCATCAGCGTGCGCGCCTGAAGCAGGCGAACACGTTTTTGGTATTGCAGCGGACTCAGTGTGGTAACGGCCTTGAAATGCCGGTGAAAGGCCGAGACGCTCATCGCGGCTCTTTCAGCCATGTGTTCGACGCGAATGGATTGGGCAAAGTCGCGGCGGATCCATTGAATGGCTTGATTGACGCGGGCCATGGCCGAGTCTGGCGCAGCGATTTCACGCAGCATCCAGCCGTGAGGGCCTTGCAGTACGCGGTAGAGAATTTCGCGCTCGTAGGCGGGCGCGAGTGCCGCGATACCTTGCGGGTCACCCATCAAGCGCAGCAGCCGCACCCAGGCATCCATCAGCTCAGGCGTGACCGGCGCTACGGAAAAACCCGGATCCTGATCGTGGCGATCCGCTGGAAGCGGTAGATCGGCCAGCAACGTGGTCAGCGCCACCGGGTCGAGCGTCAGGCTTACCGCCAAATAAGGCTCACCTGTCGATGCCGGATGAACAGAGCCCACGGCGGGCAGCTCGATGGACATCACAAAGTACGTCGCCGGGTCATAGTGCAACGTGTGCTCCCCGACAGTCATGGTTTTACTGCCCTGGAGAATCAGGTTGATCATCGGCTCGTAAACGGCGGCCAGCATGTGCTCGGGAATCTCACCCTGCACCATAGCCACCCTGGGAATTCCCGTTTCAGTGCGTCGATTTTCAGCACTTGCAGTCAGGGCTCGCAGTTCATTTAGTTGTGTATTCATGGACTGGATGCTGCCCCGCGCTTTCAGCACTTGGCAAGCAAAAAGCAGAAACAGGCAGGTTTCGAGTAGGAATGGCCACGTTTCGAAGGGGCGTGATCTCTACTGTGGAGGCTCAAGTCATCGACACGGGAATCGCACCATGGGCGTCATCGTTATTACCGGAGGCAGTCGCGGCATCGGCGCGAGCGCCGCTCAACACATTGCAGAGCGAGGGATGGGCGTCATCCTCACCTATAACCAGAATCCCGATGCAGCAAACCAGGTCGTCGGGCAAATCGAGGCGGCGGGTGGCAAGGCCGTTGCACTGCGGTTGGACGTAGGCGATACCGCAAGCTTCGCTGCATTTCGTGATTCGGTGTTCACCGTTCTGGAAATGACCTGGGGCATAACTACGCTGGCTGGATTGGTGAATAACGCAGGGTACGGGCTGTTCAATCCGCTGGAATCGGTCAGCGAGGAACAGTTCGACGGCCTGTTCGCGGTGCACCTTAAAGGGCCTTTTTTCCTGACTCAAACCCTGCTGCCGTTGCTCGAAGACGGCGCCAGCATCGTCAACCTGACCAGTGCTACCACGCGCGTTGCGACCGCAGGCGTAGCGCCCTATGCCGCCTTCAAAGGTGGTCTCGAAGTGCTGACCCGCTACATGGCGAAGGAGCTGGGCGAGCGCGGTATTCGCGCCAATGCGGTTTCTCCCGGTGCAATTCGCACCGAGTTGGGCGGCGGATTGAACGATGAGTTCGAGGCCTTGCTCGCCGGGCAAACCGCGCTGGGCCGGGTGGGTGAGCCGCAAGACGTCGCTCGCGTCATCGCGATGCTGGTGTCTGGCGAAAGCACCTGGATCAATGCCCAGACCATCGAAGTCGCAGGCGGCTACATCATCTGAATTGTCGGAGGCTCCATGCTCGATCATATTTTTCTCTCGGTGAGCGACATCCAGCGCTCGATCCATTTTTACGAGGCGGCATTGACGCCGCTTGGCATCACGGCACGTCTGGATTACGACGGCAAGGACGGCCCGCCCGGTCATCCTGACCTCAAGGGTTTTGGCGCTCATGGCCGAATGTTCTTCTGGCTGCGCGAAGGGGTGGTTGAGGGGCAGGCGGTGCACGTCGGTTTCGTCGCCAATAGCCGTGCCGACGTCGATGCTGCCTATGCAGCGGCCATGGCCCAAGGAGCGACAGACAATGGTGCTCCCGGCGCGCGGCTGCATTACGACCCGAACTACTACGCGGCCAATGTCCTCGACCCGGACGGTTATAGCCTCGAATTCGTCTACAAAAACTGGCAGCACGCCCAATGAAGACCCTGATGATTTATGGTGCGACCGGCTACACCGGGCGTATGGCCGTGAAGCACGCAAAAGCAGCTGGCCTGGAACTGATTCTGGCGGGGCGTAGCGCGAACCGACTGACGCCTCTGGCCGCCGAACTGGATCTGCCGTTTCGCGTGTTCAGCGCTGAACACGTAACGGCAGACGCCCTGGCCGGTATCAGCGTCCTGCTGAATTTCGCCGGGCCATTTGCGCATACCGCCGAGCCGTTGATGCGCGCCTGCATTCAGTCAAGCGTGGACTACCTGGACATCACCGCAGAGATCAACGTCTACCGGCTGGCGGAGTCTCTGGATCTTGAAGCTGCGCAAGCGGGCGTGATGTTACTGCCTGGCGTGGGCTGGGACGTGGTGCCGACTGATTGCCTGGCCCTGCATGTGGCGGCGAGGGTTGAACAACCTCAGTCCCTGAACGTGGCGCTGCAAGTGGCAGGCCCCATGTCTCGCGGCTCGGCATCGAGCGTGAGTGAGATCATCGGCGCAGGTGTGCTGGCGCGTGTCGAAGGTCAACTTGTGGCGACCCCCGATCAGCCACCCCGACAGTTTGATTTTGGAGCCGGCCCAAAGCTGTGCGTGCCACTGTCGTTCGGGGATCTGGTGACCGGTTGGCGATCCACAGGCATTCCCGACATCGCCATGTACGTGCACATCCCGGACGCCGCCTTTCCCGAGGGTGACCTCTCGGAACTGCCTGAAGGGCCAAGTGAAGATGAACGTCTAGCGCATCGTGCGTTTGCCGTAGCCGAGGTCGTGGGAGCAGATGGCAGTAAGGCCCGCTCAGTGATTGAGACGGTCAACGGGTACACCTACACACCGCTGGCAGCAGTTGAGGCGGCGCGTCGTGTGCTGGGCGGTGAGCGTCGAGCGGGTTTCGAAACACCGGCACACCTACTCGGTGTCGGGTTCGCCGAGACCATCGCCGGTACAACCATTACGGATTTCTAGTCAGAGTTGGGCAGCCGAGCAAAGCTGCCCTGACGTCATACACCGACAACCTCGACAACGAACCACAGGCAGGATGCGATGAACATTTCGATATGCGGCGTGGCGCTGCTCGCACTTTTCACCACCTTGGACTGCTCGGCTGCGTTGCAAACAGACGATCCTGCGGTGGTGTGCGCGATATTGCGGGATACACAATTGCTCGCTGGCAACCGGACGCAAACCTCAAGCAACGGGGCGCGATGTCAAAGTCCCGGTCGGCCAGTGCGCGGCGATGAGCGCCAGGGCAGCGAAATGACTTACTTGGCTGAGGGTGAGGAGGGTCGCGTAAAGCGGGTGTCCCTCATCGTCAAGGTCAAGAATCCAAACGTCCTTGATGCCGCTGAGCGAGAGCTGCTGCACGCGTCGAACCGTCTATCTGTGCGGCTGCTGGGCTTATCGATCCCCACCCAAATTCGCGAGGCGCTAAAAAAACCAGCGGCAGCAAACGCCCTGGTCGGTAGTGGATCGATTCACGTGTATCGAGAGCAGGCCAAAGGCAGTCATGCCCTGAGCATTTTTGTCGTGATGGAGTAGAAATGCGGGTCGAGCAACGTTCGCAGTCTGTAGAGAAGCAGCGGCTGCTTTCGACCCAAAGCTGCCTGTGGAGAGCGGCAGCAATCGGCAAATTGCGGACACAGCTGAACAGTAGTCCCGCCACCTGCCTTTTAGCCTTGAATATCCCGCAGTCTTCAAATGCAGGATCTACATACTTTAAATGGCTTGAAGTCTTCTGAACACGGAGGATTCAGGCTACAGCAATAGAGACCGGGAGACCGTGCAAAGGGCTGTCAGCGAGCGCTGCCAGGCCCCAGGCAAGCCTCGATCATTTCCGCGACGTCAAGCAAGCGCTCGCGCAAAGCGGGAAGCCAGACCACTGCCACGGACGAGTTCCGCTGTGCCAATTCAAGCACTGCCTGAAGCGCATGGTCCGAATGCCGCATTAATTCAACCAAATGAAGGCCGCTGGGACCATGGCTGCCTGCCAGCCAGTGCTTAGCGGTGCGTTCACTGGCATCGGTCCAATTGCGCAGCGTCTTGATTGCGCGATGTGACGTGCCTAATTCGGTACGTAAGGCAGCGGCTACGGCGCCGGCGTAGATTTCTGCATTGATTGGAAAAGGATTGCCCATTTTCGCGATCATTTTTCTGTGGCTCCTATTTATATTCGTTTGTGGCGCATCTGACGAAGGCCGGTAGGCGTAGTGCAATCTACGGCTTGGCATGGGTGTAGACCCCAAGCCGCTGAGGGGGCATCGATCAACAAATGAGACGAGCACAGCCATCCCTGGCAGAGGGCAGCAATAGAGCCGCTGCCTACGTCCGCATGTCGACGGAACACCAGCAGTACTCCACTGAGAACCAGCTAGATGCGATTCGCGTTTATGCGGCAGCGCATGAGCTGGAGATCGTCCGGGTGTACACCGATGCAGGGAAAAGTGGCTTGAGCCTAGATGGTCGGGAAGCTCTTCAGCAGCTACTTCGAGACGTTGACGCGGGTCAGTCCGAGTTCTCTGTGGTTCTGGTCTATGACGTAAGTCGCTGGGGGCGCTTTCAGGACCCTGATGTGAGCGCCAGCTACGAAGTACGATGTCGGCAGGCGGGTGTCAGGGTCGAATACTGCGCCGAACAGTTCGTTAACGATGGCTCACCGGTCTCCAGCATTATCAAGAGTGTTAAGCGCATGATGGCCGGTGAGTACAGCCGTGAACTGTCCGTCAAGGTATTTGCGGGGCAGTCGCGCCTGATCGAGTTGGGCTACCGACAAGGAGGCCCGGCTGGCTATGGATTGCGTCGTCAACTTATAGATCAGGCTGGGCAGCCTAAAGCAATCTTGGGTCGGGGAGAGTACAAAAGCCTTCAGACGGATCGGGTGATCCTCACTCCAGGTCCTGAATCCGAACAACAGGTCGTTCAAGACATTTACCAGGCCTTTGTCAGGGAAGGTCGAACCGAAGCTGAAATTGCAACGCAACTGAATCGGCGTGGCCTGCTAACAGACTTCCAGCGGCCCTGGACACGGGGCGTAGTGCATCAGGTCCTGATCAACGAAAAGTACATCGGTAACAACGTATGGAATCGCACGTCTGGCAAGCTGAAACAGCCCCGTACACCTAATCCAGTTGATCAGTTGGTGCGGGCGGACGGTGCCTTCTCCTCAGTGGTCGACCACGCCTTGTTTCTAGCGGCGCAGGCCATCATCCGTGCGCGGTCACGGCACTGGACTGATGAGCAAATGCTGGCCACGCTGAAGCAACTATTTGCGGAGCGAGGTTGTCTGTCTGGTTTGATCATTGATGAGCAAGAGGATTGCCCATCCAGCAGTTGTTATCGCCAGCGCTTTGGTAGTTTGCTACGCAGCTACAGCCTGATTGGTTATTCACCCGCACGGGACTACAGCTTTCTGGAGGCGAATCGCCGGCTGCGAGAGCTGTACCCGCAGATCTTGGTCGAAACGCAGGAGCGCATTCGTCTTGTCGGTGGACGCATCTCGGTCGACCCCCAGACCCAACTGGTTTGGGTTAATGATGAGTTCTCGATCTCGGTGGTGCTGTGCCGCTGTCAATGCTCAGAGTCGCCGCGCAGACGTTGGCAGCTACGCTTCGACTTCGGTTTATTACCGGACCTGACGGTCGCTGTTCGCATGCTCCCAGGTGAGCAGGAAGTGCTTGATTACTACCTCTTTCCCATGATCGATTTGGCGGCACCTCACCTGCGTCTGGGAGATACTAATCCGCGCGAACTGGAACTTTACCGGTTCGACAGCTTGGATATCCTGGCGGACCTGAGTCGACGTATACCCCTGGGGAGCGCTGCGTAATGACCACATCGGGAGAGCATCTTGCACTTCATGTGGCGCAGGCAGCGCCTATTGCGCAGATCCCACTCGCGGATATTCGCGTGCTCAACCCGCGTAGTCGCAATCAACAAGTGTTTGCACGCCTGGTGGAAAACATTGCGAGTCTGGGGTTGAAACGACCGATCACGGTGACCCGTAATGGTTCGAGTTTCGACCTTATTTGTGGGCAGGGGCGCTTCGAAGCCTTCAAGGTCCTGGGGGAGTCGGCCATTCCGGCGGTCGTGGTGACGGCGGCTGAGGCGGACCGCTATCTCATCAGCTTGGTGGAGAATCTGGCGCGACGCAAGCATTCGAACCGCGACTTGCTGATGGCGATCAACGTACTGCACGAGCGTGGTTACTCCATCAGGCAGATTGCCCAGAAAACCTGCTTGAACCGTGCCTATGTCGGCGGGATTCTGATCCTGTTGCGGCAAGGAGAGGAGCGCTTGATCGCTGCCGTCGAAAAGGGCTGGCTACCGATTAAAGTCGCGATCCATGTGGCACGGTCCGACGATGCCCAGGTCCAGGCCGCCATGGTCGAGGCCTATGAAAGTGGGCTGTTGAAAGGGGATGAACTCATCAAGGTGCGCCGTCTGATCGACCGTCGACGGGTTCTAGGGAAAGATTATGGTAAGCATCAGGGAGGCGAGCGCATGACCACTCCCCGGCAGTTGCTAACCGCCTATCAGACTGAGGTGCGTCGTCAGCGCCTGATGGTGAAGAAGGCCGACATCAGTGAGCAACGATTGCTCTTCGTCGTGACCGCATTGCGTCGGTTACTAGCCGATGAATTTTTTCGCTCAATGTTACGCAGCGAAGGCATTGATGATATGCCGCAGGTATTGGCCGAGCGTATTCAGGGGGACGCATGACTGTCGTCAAGCGTGCCTTTGAGCCTGATCTAATTACCGTCCGCCTATCGCTGATCTTGCCCTCTCGCCAAGTCACCCACGATATGCTGACCTCCGTCAAGTATGCGGCGATCCTAGCTTCCATCCGTGAGCTGGGGGTGGTTGAACCGCTTGCGGTGCATCCCGAGCCGGTTCACGGGGCAGGAGAGGAGCCCCGTTATCTGTTGTTGGATGGTCATTTGCGACTAGCTGCGCTCGTACAGTTGGGTGCAAAAGACGCGTTGTGTCTGTTGGCGACAGATGACGAAGGCTTCACCTACAACCGGCAGATCAACCGACTTACCCCAATTCAAGAGCACAAGATGATTCTGGAGGCCATTCGCAAAGGAACGACCGCCGAGCGGATTGCCGAAGTCTTGAGCGTCAACGTTGGACACATCCGCGAGCGCCAGCGTTTGCTGCGGGGAATTGCGCCGGAAGTCGCTGAGATGCTGAAAACGCGAATGGTCAGTCAGGCGGTCTTTCGTGTGCTGCGCAAGATGAAGCCTATGCGCCAGATCGAATTAGTCGAGATGATGATGTCCGCTAACTGTTTTACTGGCCGCTACGCCGAAATGGTCTTGGCCGCAACGCGTCCTGAACAGCTGGTCGAGGCAAAGAAAGTCAGTGAGGGCGTGACTGCTGAAGACATTGCACGCATGGAGCGGGAGATGGAAAAGCTCTACCACGACTACCGGTTGGTTGAAGACACCCTTGGCGAAACCATGCTGGTACTAGTGGTTGCCAAGGGCTATGTGTCTCGCATGCTGCGCAATCAGACTATCGCAGCTTACCTGGAGCGCTTCGAGCCTGACCTGGTACGGGAGCTGGCGGGGGTTGTGGAGGCGGTCACCGCAGATGCTCGTAGTCTGGAGCGTGAATAGACCCATCTGCTGTGCTGGGTGGGAGGTCATCATTCGTTCTTAGGACCGATCGTCAATGCTATTTTGGCGAGGGCATGGACTCTGGCTGAAATCGCGGCTTCGTCCCACGCAGAGCTAGCAATCAGTGGGACATTGAGACCAAGGCCAGCATTGGCATCAGCTTGTCGCGTTTCGCCGCGAAATCGCAGTGTTGGGCCGTCCTATTGACGCTGAAGTTAAGCAGCGTCAAGTTGCCTAGCATTGGGATGCTCTCATGCCGTTCACGAATCAGGAGCTGCCAGGGCGTCAATGTAGCGCAAGAGCGCACTATCACTTCGATATCGACGCGTCGCTGTCCGCTGCCACGCTGTCATCTTTCAGCGGCCAGTGGGACGTTCCAACTGCGCGGCGAAATATGTTCTATATCAAGCGCTGATAGGTCTGGTACTTCTGGCTCTTCGCTTTTAACGGATAGCCGTAAACCGCTTTCGAGTTCCGTTAACAGCGAACAGGTTTTGCGGTATCCAGCCGGTCTGGGTACAACGGTACGCTGACGCAGGCGTTACGGAATTCACCGATCCCCGTCAGCTGTAGTCGAACGTGATGAAGGATTGTGCTGGGTCGAAGGCAGCGTCCGTGACTCGCAGCGTTTGCCCATTGCGGCCCTTTGCGAAGGGCCGGTTTGGGTCGAAAACGGACAGTGGTGTGCTCATTAACTCAGCCCGCGTCCACCGGCCTTGAAGTCAAAGGCTTGTAGATTTGTCGTGGCAGCGGGTGCTTGGGCAGGGCACTTAGCATGGCAAGTTGCTGAGCCCGTGCCTGCCCAGCCTGAACGGCTAATGCTCATGGTCACCCATCGAGTGGCCTCATTCTGTACGACTGTACTGGGGGCCACAGGTCGGGCACTGTCATTCAAGCAGTTTGCTAACGGAACCGTGGTGATCGGCGGGAAGCTGATTGGATCTGTCGAATTCGCTGACCGACACGGCGAAGTGGAGATGCATAGGCTGAGTACCAGTGCGCGCACTGTGACTGACCGTTTCCCACACCTCCGACACTTGGCTGTGAACCGTGCTTGGTCGGGCATAGAAAATTTTATCGCTGACGATTCGCCAGTGATTGGCAGAAATGGGAAGGCAAGCAACCTCAGCTTTGTGGGTAAGGTTGGCGTTTTCCCTAACTTTTAAAACGGCTGAGATGAAAGGAGAATCTATTTCCTATCTAAGTTCGCAAACCGCATACGTTCCATTGTTAATGTCCTTGACTTTAGAGAAGTAGGGATAGTGCTCCTGTACCTGCTGTGCACTGCAATCCGTTGTGTCGGTGGTTGTACCCTGGTCAAATGACCACAAGAGTAAACCATAAAGCCTATTCTGCTCTGCGGTGTCTCTAGCTACTTCTTTAATTAGCCCGGCAAATTTTAGAAGTCCTTCCGAATCTATTCTTTTTACATTTCCGAAAAGATCTTGCACTCGCGCTGCGTGAAATCCGAGTAGCGCCGAATTGTCATATAGTATGCTTTCATTTCCGGAAATTGAAACCCAAACACATGAAGACTGACAATAGCCTTTTCTTTCGGATCCATCTGCTTTTTTATATTTATTAGCAATGCAAGTTTTTAACCCTTTACGATGAATAAAGCGGCCGAGCGCAACGGAAGTGTCGACATCCCCACCTTCAGATACTAAGCATACTGTATCTACTTCGGGGTGGGACTTAATAAAATCTAGGAGGTCCGAGGTGGTTTTGGATTCTGATCTTAAATTAATTGGTCCTTCCAAGAGCGCTACTGGATCTCGGCACTCTCCTTTCCCATCACAAGCAGTCGCTAGGGAGATCTGAAGCGGCGCGCCATCCTTAAAATGCAAGTAGGCCACAACGATCACCAAAGTAATTCCTAGGGCAAGTAAGTATGCGCAAAGCTTATTGATTTTTCTCATGCTGCCTATTCCGTAAAATATCAAGCCAGTTGCTTTACGTGAATGCTAGCAAGGGCACTGCTTTCAAAGCAATCGATTTAAGTTTGGTGCCCTGCCTGATGGGGTATGCAATCATAAAGCTATCCTAACCTTTACTTATAAAGCCCAGTGATTCCGGGTATTGACATGAACTGAGAGGCGCTGCCGTTTTTTGTATTGTTTTCAGAGTTAATTCTTTGGGTGCTCGTGACCAAGACACACCACTTCCTTGCTCTTGTAATCCCTACAAAGTGAAGATTCAAGTCTTGGTCCCAATCTGGGAAAACTTTTTCGTCAAAGTTTCCAGTATATCTGCGAGTAGGAAATACCCAGTCATAGAGGTCCAAATGCACTACGAGGTCGAACTCTAGTCCTTTCGATTTATGTAGAGTCATTATCTGGATTTCACCGGGGCGCGCGCTTTCATAGTGCAAGATTTCTTCTGGCGACGATATGGTTATTTCAAGAGCATCGAGTTCAGCTTGATTGTCGGTAGGGAAACGGAATGAGTGCGCGATCTCCAGAAAGGCTGGTGGGAGGCTGGCTGGCTGTAAATTCCGGAGGTCATGTATCGACTTCCTTAGGGCCCGCAGCTTAGCAGGGGTGGTCTTAAGGAGCGGAAAATCTTCTAGGATTTGTTCTACTAGCTTGCGTTTGTCAAAATAGAAGTAGAGTAGTGCGGAGAAAAAGCGTCCCAGTGGACTGACGATCTGTGATAATGGATCATCTTTATAGAATCTGGCAGGAAGTGTGAGATATCTTTGCAGGCGCTCGATTGAATTATTCCATCTCACCAAAATTGCTACTTCACTCAAATCCTCAATCTTGAGAGCCCGTGCTGCTTTTTCTATCCATTCATTAAGTGTGCTGGCCACATCGTCCTGTGTGCCATTGAAGCGCCTGTGATATACCCGAACGTCGTTTTCCTCTACGGGCAGTAGCTGGCACTGAGGGGCGAACAAGCGGTTAGCATAGTTGATAATGGAGGGGTGGCTGCGATGGTTAATATTGATGACGTGGTGTTCGAAGTTTGATTCGTCTGCCGTGAGTGCCAAAAGATAAGTAGGGTCGCTGCCTCGGAACGCAAATATAGACTGTTGCGTGTCTCCTACAGCGACAGCTTTCAAACCCAATGAGTGTAGAGCACAGAAAAGCCTGTGCTGAGGCTCCGAAGTGTCTTGATATTCATCTATATACACAGAACGATATCTTGCCTTGATGTAGCGCCTGCATGCCTCCGATTTTTCTATGATTTTGCAGGCAATGATCGTGACCGCTTCAAGAAGAATAAATCCTTTTAGATAGTGCTCTTTAAACTCGGGCTCATATAGGTTGTAGTCGCTTGTCTGAAGATTTATATTGGTTTTCGAAAGCTCAGGAAGATTTGCTTTGTAATTTTCCTCTAGTTGGCTATATTGTACGCAAGAGATTTCCTTGGCGGAAGAGCCATAGATTCTAGCTATGAATGGAAATACTATTTCTGCGAGGCAAAAGTTATCGATGGTCCCGAAAAAGCTTGATCTTATATTGGCTCCGTTTCGTTTGCACTTCTCGCCAAGTTCCTTGCTGGATTTGATGGTGAAGGAAATTCCAATAACCCCCTGATGTGGTTTGAGACTATCAAATTCACGGCGGATTTTTTCCACCATTACAGTTGTCTTTCCACTACCAGGGCATGCTGTGATAACCATGCTGCCTAGACAGTCAATAGCTTTTTCTTGTGCGTTACTGTAGGTGATTTTAGTAGGCATGCTTAGGTCTCAGCTAGCAATTTAGCATGGAGTAGCGGCTTCGCGAGATGGCCGCCTACAATTACAGGAAGGCTATTTGATATCTGCGTCAGTAACTCCCTCATGCGGATTGCTTTCTTGCCTTGTAAGTACTTAATAGCACTTGGTGCATCTAAAGTCCGCTTCTTCAGCTTTTTGCAAGCATAGGCAATTACCTCAGACTCCAATTCTTCCGTCAAGTCGTGCTCAAGATCAATGCGTGAAAGATAGGCGCCTTTTGGATTTGTCTCCATCGAGATTCTATGCCAAGTACCGTCGGCCAGCAGAGATTGGGTAGTCGTGCCGACTGGATAATGCGGCTCGGCTGTTAATGCTGCTGCGGCCCGGCAACGATTAATTCCCGCAACGTGACGCTGTAGAACCTTCTTTACTGTGATGTCAGATACGTCATTGTCTGTTCTCATTACCCACGGAATTTCCATGGCGTCCAAGATTTTTACATATACACTAAACTGTATACCGTCAACTGACAGAATTGAAATGTTGTAAAAATCTAAATCTATCGATAATTTCTTTGCAAGCTCACTATAAAATAAAATTTCAGATGGGCCTTCTACCAGTAAAACGCATTTTGCAAAGAAGGCTTCGGCGGGCAGAATACTCATTCTGTAACCTAAGTGATCCCATGCTTTGCTGATGCAGTTACTGCAACCGTTGCTTGCTGCTTTGGTTCTTCCTCCCGCGACTTTCAGGTGGACTATCGAAGAAGGGGTATAGCGAGCCGTGATCTGAGGGGAGTGGCTGGTAATGAATGTCTGACCAGGGAGGTCATTGATTAAGTAATCAGCAAGCTTTCGTTGCTGGTGGGGATGCAAGTGAGCTTCAGGTTCCTCGACACAATAAAATACAACCTCACTGTCTGGGTCATGTTCACGCTGGCTTTTGGCCTTCCATAAAGCCATCAGAATCTGATTGTTTCGACCATCGCCTCCAAGCATAACGGATGCACCAGACGTTGACGCTCCAAGGCGAAGGCTATCAATAAACTGCTGTACTTGGATCGCGCCCGAGTCGAGCTTCACTTCGTACTCACTAAAATCGTGAGCAAGCTTCTGTAACTCCTCATTTACAGAGTCGGTCGCTCCTTTTACATAGTGTAGGTTACGAATTCTACCGTTGATGGCCTCTAGCGCTTTTCCAATTCTAGCCATCTGCCGATGATCCGACCTAGACTCTTCATCGCTACGATTTTCTAAGGATAGCTTTAGGAGTTGTCTTTTTTCACTATTGATGTATTTCTCAAGGTCTCTTCGAGATTTTACGTACCTGAGATTTATGTGCTTCAAATAATACCTTGATGGGATTTCTACAAGCGAAGGCTTTGTAGCGCCGATTTTAATCTGGTATGTCAGGCTGCGCCTATCGGCTGTGTACTGAAGCACAAAGCACGAATCATCTGTAATGTTTCCTTTCAAGCTTGCGAGCACAGCGTCCTCTGAGACTTCAGAGAAATAGATCGTAATAGACAGATTGTCAGATATTTTTCCAGCACCTGAAATGTGAAAATCAGACTCCATCGGCTCAATTTCTGCGTCAGAAAGACTTTTGTCTAAGAGCAACCTCAGCGCATAAACTAGATTGGTCTTTCCAACATTGTTCGCGCCAATAATCAATGTGTTGCGTTCAAGGCTGACAGTCGCATCCGCGAAGTTTCGAAAGCCTTTTAAAACCAGTCTGGTGATTAGCATTCTCGTCCTTGGTTTAGCGTTGCATAAGGATCGGAGCTTCAGCCGGAACGGCTATAGTGTCAATAGGGCATCAGCGATGGGCTGCTTTCAGTAAGCCCTGTCTAAAGGACTGGAACGGTAGCCCTGTCGCTTATAGGCAGTTTTGGGTAATGCGACGCCGCCCGCCTGATAACACAGCAACGCATACTGTATGCCTGCTACCAGATGGTGCGGTAGGTGCTATGGAGGTTCTATTACAGAGTGTCAGCTCTGTTTAGCGATGCTCATGAAGGGAGGGGTATCGTGCTTTCCGCGTTCTCAGCTGAGCTGAGAACGCAGAAACCCTCAACACCCGCGGGAGCTGGCGAGCGTGCCTTGTCTCAGTTATGCCTACCGCGCCCGCAGCCAGGTCTGGCGCTTCACCGATGCCTCCGGTACCGAAGAAGACGTGGTGCCGAACGGGCCGCTGCGCGTCACCAACTCCGACGCCATGCTGCCGGTATTGCTCGAAGGCCTGGCCATTTCAGAGCTACCTGAGTTCATTGCCAGCGAATACCTGGCCGATGGGCGCCTGGAGCGGATTCTCCCCGAGTGGAGCATGACCCAGGGTGGGGCTCTCGGCCAGACGCGCAAGCAATGCTAGCTGCCAACGCAGCCCTACCGATAGCGGTGAAGTAATGTCGCCAAAAGCGATGTCACTGATACCAAAATAGTGGCGCGTTGTCAGTTTTTGGCGAATGATGAGAAGCGGATCGATTGGTCGCACGCTTGGGTACCGCTTCCAATTACCTTCTCCAAAAGCGCTGGCAGGGAGGCCTCGATGTGGGCTGATGTTGATACAAAGCAAGATTTTCTGAATTATTCAGAAGTCGCGGATCTCGTTATTGATGTAATCCGTGATCCAAGCATGAGACCGGTGACGGTTGGGGTTTTCGGTTCTTGGGGAACCGGAAAATCGACGCTCTTGAATTTGATTGAAGAAGGGCTGAACCCTGCTGATGCCGAGGCCGACTTCGTTGTAGTTCGCTTCGACGCCTGGTTGTACCAGGGATTCGATGATTCGCGTGCAGCGCTCATGGAGGTAATAGCCTCAACGTTAATGGATGCCACTCAGTCATCCCAAACACTGTTCGAGAAAGCTAAAAAGCTGTTTTCACGAGTCAGGAAGATGCGATTGCTGGGGTTGATGGCCGAGGGCGGCGCGCTTGCTGCTGGTCTACCCGCTTTTGGGCTTGGAGCGAAGAGCTTGGAAGCCATCGGCAACCTATTTTCCGGAGATGTCGACGCAGATGCGGTGTCTGCTGTTAGGGAAGATGGCGCTAAGGCGAAAGTGCATTTCACCGGCCTTCTAGAAGACGAAAAGCAAACCTCGCCCCCTAAGCAGATCGCTGCTTTTAGGGCGGAGTTTGCCGACGTATTGAAGGGGCTTAACAAGACCCTAGTGGTCTTCGTTGACAACTTGGATCGATGCCTACCTGCTCAGACCATTCACACCCTAGAAGCTTTGCGACTTTTCTTGTTCATGGGACACACCGCTTTCGTGGTTGCCGCAGACGAAGACATGGTTCGGCACTCAGTCAGTCAGCATTTCAAGGATCCGGGCGATAGGCATGTAACTGACTACCTGGACAAGCTGATTCAAGTACCGGTCAGAGTGCCGAAGCTGGGTGTGCAGGAGGTGAGGGCGTATCTTTTCCTTCTTTTTGCATCGGCTGGCAGCCAAGCAGATTCCGAAAGCCTTGAGCGCCTGCGTACAGGTCTAGAGGCGAATCTTCGCGAGGCCTGGAAAGACGAGCCTATTAGCACGGAGAAAGCATTGGCTCTCATGGGGACGGTGGTGCCCAAAGAGGTAGCTGAGGCATTCCCGATAGCTGATCGCATCGCATCGATGCTCGCGACGTCAACCTCAGTCTCCGGAAATCCCCGAATAGTCAAGCGCATGCTCAACGTGATCCGGATGCGATCTCGTGTTGCTAAAGCTCGAAAAATGCCAGTTGATGAAGCCTTGATCGCCAAGGTCGCGTTGTTTGAGCGATGCATGGAGGAAAAGGCAATTGCTCATTTGTACACCGCCATCAATATTGCGGCAGGAGGCAAGCCGGAAATACTAGCGGTTCTCGAAGCTCTTCTGGAGGATCCTGAAACGTTCAAAGCAGCGTGCCCTGAGGTATGGAAAGAAAAAAGTGAGTTACTGCGTGAGTGGCTCACATTGGAGCCTCCGCTTGCTCCGATAGACCTTCGACCTATTGTTTACTTGAGCCGTGAAACAACACCATTGCGTGTGCTGCGCGCGGGGCTGTCGGCGGATGCTGCAAACGCGCTTGGCATCCTGAAGCGGACGGCCAACACGTCCTCCCCAGCGGCAATCACAGCCATCAAGACTATTCCGACTTCTGAACGAAGTCTCGTCATGGCTCAGCTCATTGAGACGATGCGCTCTCATTCGGATTGGTCAGGTAGGCCCCCGGGTTTTGAGGGCGCGCAACTGCTAGCAGAAAGCTCATCTGATGCTGGAGGCCTTCTTTCGGACTTCATCCACACAGTAATGCCTGCCAAGCTCAAACCATGGCTAAACGCGAAGGTGCGGGGCGCTAAATGGTTTGTGCAAAAAGAGTCGAACTGATATGGGGACATCTACATCGAGCAAGGGGCCGGGAGGAAACTCTCCCTACATTCCTGGTTGGGTTGATTCTGAAGGTCAACCTCCAACACATGAAGTGCCTCCGCAGCGCTTCAAGGACTTCCGGACTAACCTGGGAAAATTCGTCGCCAGTGGCGACGGTGGCTACCTGCGCTCGGCAGTAAGTAGCTATGCAGGTGCAGCGACAGGCGGTAGCGCTATCGGTGCGGCTAGATTTGGTTCTATGGCCGGAGCTGGAGGAGCGCTATTCGGAGCGATGGCAGCCCTGCGCGAAGGGCAGTCCCTACCAGGACTGGACCTGGCAGCACTTAATGGTCAAGACACTGATTTAGCAATCAGCGCCATTGTCGAAGCCCTGGCAACTGAAGATGGTGATTCGGACCGCGTTCACGTAGCAATGAATGAAGCTCTCTCGGAGTGCCTTCAGGGTTATGACGAATTCGATTTTTCAAGCATCACTGATGAAATGCTTGTGCAAATGATGTTGGTTTACGTGACAAATTGTGTCTTTAGCCAAGTCGTTTTGGATTCGAACGATGCATTCGCAAAGACTAAGTCAGCCGCTCAAGTAGAGCAAGCAGAGAGGGATCTGCATACCCTGGTTGAGTCCGTCACTGATAAACATATGCGGCCTTTGCTGAGCGGTAATTTGAAGTCATTCACTTCCAGTCGTGTTGAGCAGGTACAGCTGATGGCAATCAAGGAAGTATGGCGAGAGTGGGAGAGCTACAATCAGTGACGACCCTTATTTTTCATCATGAAATACACCGATTACCGCCACCGTCGAGCGGTGTGATACCTGTACTCATGTACGGAACTCGACCACCAGGTCGCGGTACATGCTGCATCGGTGGGCCGGTAAGAGCTGAAGTTCGACGATTGGGTGCGCCAGTTAGTAGAGCTGGCTTTGATCTGTTGACTATCGCTATGGCGATCACTGCTGCTGATACATTTGTTGACAAGGCAGAGGCAGATGATGGGTGGGCACGGGTGCTTCGGTTGTCGATTCCGATAGCCGACCCGGATCTCTGGAACCCAGCTGTCCCGCTCCTTCAGAAAGCCTTGCATTTTTTGAGTGGAGATATTTGGGACATTACATTGCTGCCTGATGGGCCACGTCAGTTACCATCGCAGAGGCGTGGGAACATCACCGTCATGGCTGGTCATGATTGCGTTAGTCTATTTTCGGGAGGTATGGATAGCGGGATAGGTGCGCTTGACCTTATAGCCCTAGGTCGACGTCCACTTTTGATTAGCCATTCCTATCGCGGTGATTCGGAAAAGCAAATCCTCATTCGCAATCAGTTGCCCGTGAATTTGTCGAGGTTCGCCGCGGTGGCGCACCCGATTTCAGGGCTTGGGACCCAGAGTGATGTGCAAATGCGTACTCGCAGTTTTAATTTCCTAGCATACGGTACTCTAGTGGGAGCGACATTGGCTCAGCTGCGCGTGGCCGGCCCCCCCGTTGACCTTTTCGTTCCTGAAAATGGATTAATCGCGCTCAACCCTCCAATGACAAGAAGGCGGATTGGTGCTTTAAGTACACGTACTACCCATCCTCATTTCCTAGGGCTGTTCCAAAAAGTTCTAAGTATTGTTGGTCTACCTGTGAAGGTCGTAAACCCTTATGCACTGAAAACCAAGGGAGAGATGCTCAACGAGTGCCTAGACCGAGCTTCACTCAGTCAGCTGGTGTCAGATACCGTCTCGTGCGGAAAGTGGAAGAGGGCTCATGTGCAGTGTGGAAAGTGCGTCCCATGTATTATACGGAGGGCATCGTTCCATGCAGCAGGCATGACTGACGACACAGAATACGGAAAGGGGCAGGATCTCAGCTCTGTGATGAACGACGGCAAAGCGCGTGATGACCTTATGGCGATGATCCTTGCTTCAAGGGGACTGCCGCATGTTGATGCCGCGAGGTGGATACTCCAGGCTGGCCCTCTTCCTTATGGCCGACAAGCTCGGGATGACTTGATCGCCGTGGCTACACGAGGCATGAAGGAGGTCCAGAAGTATTTAGCAAGCCTCAACCTTCTCTGAAGGAGGCGAACTCCTCGGTTAATCATCTAGCGCTACGGGGTTATGAGGGTGAGCGAGCAGTACCTGTTTGATTCGCCAAATATCGATCGAGAGTGATTGCCCTTTAACCTGCGTACCCTAAACCCATGATCCATATCACAACCGCTGGGCATGTATAGGACTTAGCTTGCAAAACGTTCATTTGCGAGCCCATCTCAGCGGGAGGTGATACTCTCATTAAGGCCGAGACCACCACTGGACTACACCCACTTCGGACTCCTTAGGTTACCTTTCGCTGAATTGTCATTGCTTTAACTCCTTCAGAAACGCCATAAGAACAGTGTCTGTGAATTTCCGGTACTCCCTGTCAGACATTGGAGTACCGCGCTCCGAAATCATCAGAATTGCATCATCTAATTTGTCGAAGATACGATTGCGCATGACTAGCTTGTCGGGTAATTCCAATGCCGCAAGCTCTTGCTGGGCTTGTTTCAAATAGTGAATAGGCGAACTTCGACTGCGATGACCTGCGCTTTGCATAAGCTTCAGGATGATGATTTCATTTCGGTCAGCGTAGCCTTGGATCTTAGAGTCAACACTTGAGTCAAGTGTAAGGTTTAAGTCATGGTGAAGGTTTTGAATAAAGAGGTGCCTGAATTGATGTAGGTGCGCCTTACCTTCTATGCCAGCTTTCTTCTTCAAATTGTGAGTGAGTGTGGTGAGGTAGTTAATTGATAATGGGCGGCCAGTTCTCTCTGCGATAAAAAGAAAGCCATGATCATTTGAAGTGCCTATCGTCTGTCTCATGACTCGTTGCCTGGATCTTTTGATATAATCGTCTGCCATTGACAGAACGGCAGGGTTTACCCAAACCTCACGCGACGATGATTTCCCTTGTTGTTTGAGTGAGTCAATCCTTAGACAGTTCGGCGTTTTAAGGTTGTTTATGGCATCATAGATGCTTTTGACCGTTTGCCTAGCCAATTCTCCTCTGCGGCCGCCAGTCGCCTCAAAAATTTCGAAAATCAAATGGTTTCGAGCCGACAGAAAACTTGACGAACAATTTCGTGTTTCATTCTTTAAAGCTTTTACTGTATCGATACCGATGGCTAGCCCTTCTCCTGGTGCATCATCAAGCGGCAGATCTTCTACAATCCAACTAGAGGAGCGGGTGTATGGGTTCTCTGTATTGAATGGTTTCTTCTCAGTAGGCCTGTAAGCCCGGATTACACCTTGTTTACTGACAAAGTCAGCATTTCCCATCATCTCACCAACGAACTCTAAAAAATCGAGTGACTGGTAGATGACTCGACGTATGCGTTTGCCTTTACGTTTATTTTCACCGTCCAGTCGCTTGGCACGTAGGGATGCCATGAAGTGCTGAAAGCGTGAGTTAGTAATGTCTGTAATGGAGATTGAATTATAAAAGGCGTACTTAAGCAGCAAGCTAATCGCCATTAAGTAAGTGCGAATTGTTCCGCCTCTGTTGAAAGTGGAAAGACCTTTAGCGTGCAAGTGTAAGCAAAATAAGTTCCCCCAGAACGATGGTTTACCGTCGGGAAGCCGAACTATCGGAAGCTCCCCGGAATTTTTCATTTTTACTTTTCCGTGAGCAGTAGCATACAGCGGGAGCTGGAAGCCACTGCCGACAGATTTAATTGAGCTAATCTTTGAACTCATGGAGGCTCCAAAAGTCTGATAATTCCATGGTGGCCATCAAGCTGTTGAGTTCAGCCTCATCTATTTTGAATGCGGCTGGCAGGAGATGGGCTGGTTTATGTGCGGCGCGTTTATACATCTGAAAGATCTTCATAAACAGATAGTTAAGGCGCAGAATATGCTCTTCAAGGTTTGAGATGCTTTCTTCGAGGGACTTGTTCTTTGCTTGCAGCGCGCGCACAGTATCCGCTCGGTCGGGAGGTTTAGTAATAGCTGAAATTTTTTTAAAACAGAGTTCGCGCTGTTTGTTAATAGTCTCAAAGCCGCCCGGGACTAACTCATTCGCGGCTTCTTTCATTGAGTTCAGGGAGCAGGGTGCTAGGCCAAGATCGACGCTTTCAAAGGAGGCAAAGCGGACCTGCGTTGATAGGGCCGCTACCAGGTCGGCAGATACCTTGTCTTGAGTGTCATCACCGGTGAGTGCTGCCAATAATTCAAATTTTCTTTGAATCCCGCTGAGTGTAGACTTTTTCATGATTAATCGTCCGGAATATCATTGACTTTCAAGACTAAGCTAAAGCTCTGAATGGTTTCTCCATTTTCCGACTTCACAGCAAAGAAGGATGGTTCTAGGCTTATTTCTCCATTTCGTAGGTATGACAAAAGGTCACGTTCGAGGTTTTCACCAGTCATGAACTCTTCAAAAGTAGGCTCCATATTTATAAGCCCCTCATTCGAGAGATACCCGAGATCTTCACTAAGCTCTTTAGATGTATTGATGAAGACGCGTTTGGCATTGTAATCATCTTTCAATTTCTCAATTAACGAGTCAAGGTTCTCTACAGGGTCGCTCTCTTCATGAGTGACAAGTTTTTTCAGTTTTTGAGCTTTAACCTCGTTGAGAGCCCGCCCGCCCACAACCTCCGTCACATACCTATAAAACGAAGACAGATCAGTGTGTCCAAGCATCCAGGCAATTGTATTGAGCCTGTTGTTTGGTGCTGAATTGAAGAATATCAGTGCGAAGAAACGTCGCAGTGGATGGGGACGCAGATAATGCCTCCGCTTTACGCCATCCTCACCGGTATCAGTTCCTGTCTCAAAGAAATCACTTGCCATATCGAAGTAGTTATACAGACTTTTTTTAGAAAGATGCGATAGCTTTCCATCGAGCCTTCCAACGCTTATTAAGAGATTGTCTTCACCTCGCAAAAAACCTTGTTCTTGCAAGTTTGAGTGAAACTTCTTAAGTTTGAAAATTATTTTGGCAACAATCCTGGGGATTGGACGCTTCAGTGTTTGACGGTTTGTTCCAGTACCCGTCTTCCTGCCTTCAAAGACTAGAAAATACTGTGTATTTGAATTGGGTTTTTGGTATGGGTCAGTATCCGGATACAAGCAGGTGTGCGCCTTGAGGTGATTAAGTTCTCCGCTCCTTCTAGCGCATAACCCACATACCGCTATGCCTGTTGCACCAATAAGAACTTGATAAAGTTCACAAAGCCCAACGCCACGACGAAGGTCGCTGAAGAATGTAGTGTCATTCCGATTAATCGACCAATGTGTGCATTCAAAGTCTACTGGGTGCTTTTCTTTTTTCGGATCGGGCTTGTGGTGTAATATGCTTCCCCTCGTTAAATGGTATTCGGGGTGGATTATTTGAAATAGGATGGTGCTAAGGATAAAGTCCGCATGCTCAACTATGAATTCTAAGCTGCACCTCAGACCGTGCCCGATAACATCGAGTGGTGCAATCTGGTAGCGACCATCTGGTTTGATAGGTGAAGAATGCATGATGCGGCGTGCGGTCAATGAGAATATGGCATCTCTATCAATGTAAAAATCTTTGTCTGGGTAAGAAGACACTTTTCTGAATGTGGAAAGATACCGGTCTACACTGTTTTTCGTCATTCCCTCAATATAGCCATTACGTATTTCTATTGCGGGATATTCTGTAGCGTATCCCTCTAGGCCTATGTCGAGTTCTAACAGTCGATTAGGTTTCTGCCTGTGACCATGTAGCGTGTTTTTGTACAGAACCTCAAGAAGTTTAGGGGTCCTGAATGTCCAGCATTTATTTCCAGGCCTGTACCAGCCTTTTTTCCAGAAGATATATCGTGCCTTGATTAGTTCCTCATCTGTAAGGCTCAATGTTCTTTCGTCGAGAGAGGGCAGGTCCGCAAGCGCGGGAAAGGCAGTCACTTGCTCGTTGAAATCAAGAGCATCCATTTGCAAAATTTCTTTGCGGATGTAAGTCTCTGTTCGTGAAGTCAATTGATAAACAGCCTCGCTGACAGGTAGGTCCGCTACGGTGATTAAAAAGTCTATATAATCGCTTTCCGTTATCAGCCCGAGGCCAAAATCACAAATACTGAACCTGTCACCATTAAGGATTATCCAGTCTATCGTATAGAGCACCCTTGTGAGTTCTGCCTGAGCATAGAGTGGCTTAAAAAAACATCCGTTGAACCGTGGATGAACCTGGATTGCGATCCAGTATTTGAATAGATCAAGAAGTGAGCGATTTTTACCTTGAGTTAGCAGCAGTCCATTGGCTAGCCGGATGTGGAAGTTTATTTCTCGTTCAAAAAATCCACCTTCGGCATCGGGCATTTTTTGGTGCCAAACATTCAGAACGTAATGAGTTTCTTCCGAAAACCAGTATGGTCGATATATTGGAGATCCGATAGTGAGCGTTGAGAAAACCTCATCACGTATTCTGCCAGCGTCATTCCATAGATCATTTTTCTCAAAAAGCTCCAATAGTCGCGCAGCTTCCTCAGGTTCAATGTGTTTTTGTATAATCTCATGATTCGACATTGACGAGTCATTGGTAGTAGACTGATTATGCTGCTTCATAGACTGCCTCTTGAATGCGTTCAGTTATGGCGTGCGACACTGGGGTGTTTTTGAAAAGATATGCGGCAGATTGAGAACAGTTGCTTCCGATTACTCCTTCGGAAGCCAGATTAGCTGCAACTTTTATCAGGCACGCTACTCTGTACCATTTCATGGCTGATTCATTGACTGGGATCTTTTTGCTAATTGCATGACTCACTAAGTCATAGACAGATAGGAGGATTAAGATTTTCTCCTTGTTTAGACTGATATAGATACGATCAGCATGAGTAGCCGTCTTGTGGTCAATGCGGCGCATGCTTTGTCCAGATATTTCAAAGTCATAATCAGAGCGAGAGTTTTGTAGGAACCATTCAACTTCTTCCATGGTGTTAAAGTCCATGCATTCAAGCAAATGCTTGCTGGGTTTCATTACTTCATAAATAATTGCATTTTGGTATTGTCTTACCCAGCGCTCCATTACGAAGTACCGTATAGCTGCGGGGATGTAAGCTTTCATAAGGTTTTCGCTGCGCTCTTTGTGGCCAGCAGCTTTTGATACTTCATCTTCGCTAAGTGTGTTGAGGAATACTAGCACCAGAGTGTCTGCTCTAATTGAGCGTAGGGTGAGTCTTCTAAGCAATGTCTCGCTGTCGGAGTGATATGTGTTTTTAAATTCCGTTAAAATGTTATTCTTGAACTTGTCGGATTTTGAGTTTTTGGTTATGGGTGTTAATATTGTTAATTTGTGCGGATAGCTAAGTCCTTTTCTGGAGGAAAGTAACAGGGATCTCCAGTCAGTGTTGTTTGTATGCTTTAAGTAATCCCTGGCTTCCTGTGTAAGATCTACCAAGGAGTCAAATAATTCAGACGATTCGCTGTTAAGTTGAACCGATAGCGTTCGTTTTGCCCTTGCCTTAATGCTTCTAGCAACGTTTAGTATGTTGGCTTGTGTGAGACCTGTTTTGGCGCCAAATTTATTGTGAAGCTCGAAGTGTAGAAGCCACGATGGTGTGATTTGTGCGTGAAGTGCTGTGATTAAATAGATGAATGGGTTAAGTATGGCTGGCTTCAGCATGTAAATGTGTTTCTGAATTTCTTCTGAGGGCAGTCCCGTTGTCCGAAGGGTTGAAAAAGAAAAGTATGGGTTAGCGGCCCATGTGGCGGCGATGTCAGCACTGTAATAGTCTTCGTTGAACTTGAGGCCTTCAAAACAATTAAATACTCGACCTTTACTCGCAGATGCCTTATAGCGGTTCAGTAATCTGAGTTCTTCAGCGCACGTTTTACGACAAGCCTTCAATAATGCTTCTCTATTTAAGAGTAGCTGGTTTTTTAAGGCATCTAGAGCTTCATCCGTTGTTAGCGTTAGCGGGATCGGTGTAAATGTACTGTTGTATTCATCGCTGCTCTGATGGATAGCATTTTTGTATGTTGGAATAAGTATTTGATGGGCGGGCTCGGCCACAAAATATGACCCAGCAAAAATTTTATTAAAAATGCCAACTTTCACGGCCCAGGAATGGTAGAAGGTTTTGAGGCAGTTCTTTTGGGATACAGCGTAGAGATAATCTTGAGTGAAACATTTTTCCATGAAGTCATTTACAAGATTAGGGTCTCTCAATTTTTTTAAGAGTGCCGTTGACGGATGCTGGTGACAGATCTGTCGAATAATGGATTCAAAGATTTGTTTGTGATTCGAAACGGAGTGGTGTGAGTAAATTCCAAGTTTCTTAGAGGCGCGTTTTAAGATATAGTTTGTGGCTTCTTGCCCATATAGTTCGTTGAACTCGTTTAAATCCACGAAAAACTTCGTTCCGGTGTTGGATTTTATAAACCAACCTTCATAGCGCTTCAGTCGGCTGAGGTCTTTCTCGCAAGACGAGTAAAATCGGATTGAGTGATTGGTGCGATCTTTTGATGCGCTCTGGCGAGTTCTTGAAGGGGTTAAGGGAAAACAAAATGTCAGCGAGAACATTCGCAGGACTTCTGAGTAGTTTGAGGCTGCCATTCGCCGACTAAGTTTCGTATGTTTTAGTAAGAAGCCTTCAAAACCAGCTAGCTTTGATGAAATTGAATTCTCAGATCTGATATCTTCTACTGTGAGTGTGATATTTCGAATGTCAAAGAAAGCACTCACGAGCGCAATCAGTCGCTCCCAATTACGACTCACGTCTTGATGCGTAATTCTCCCCCTAATCAACTCGGCTTTGATTTCACCAGCGATCGCGCGGAGTGAGAAACGTGTGATGTATTTGGTATCAATCATATCGCCACATGCATCGCGTTGGTGCATATAGCTCACTATAGAAGTTCTGCGTCGTCAACAATTTAATTTTCTTGCAACGGGGAAATATTGGCAGGAAAGTTGCCTGGGTTTATATGGTTTTTGTTCTTTTCGTTTTATTATAGGCTTATATTATGTTGGTGCCGATATTGTTGTTCGATTTTGTTTTGCATTGTTTTCAAGGTAAAGTCGTCTATGTTGTGATTTTTGTAACTACTTGCACTTAACGATGGTGCGCTATTTTGTTCGTATTTCAATTTTTTGGATGTGTATTTTGGTGGTGCGGAAATGATCGTTCTTGACGACCGTCAAAAAAAATGGAAGGAAAAAATCTAAGCGAAGCCCTTGTTTCCTCTGCCTTCTAGATGTTTTTGATTACTGTCGTAAATAGGAAAATGAGCGATGTCGAGAATATCGCCAATCAGCTCAAGCAGGCCAATGGCCGAATCATGGGCGGTCTGCAAGGTCTGGGCGTCGCTTCGGCCGCTGCGGCTATCTTCCAGGGCCAGCTCCAGCAGACCGATCACCGCATTCATCGGGGTACGGATCTCATGGCTCATGGTGGCCAGGAAAGTGCTTTTGGTCTGGCTGGCCTGTTCGGCATCGTCTTTGGCCTGGCGTAACTGTTCCAGCAGCCCACGGCTCAGCGCGAGCTGTGCCTGCAGTGCGTGCTGTGCCTCAGTTCGCTGGTTGATCAGCTTGCGCAGGTAGCTGTTCCAGAACACCACCCCGGCCAGCAGCAGGGCCGACAGCACCAGCACCTGCAAAGCCAGGGTGCGGTAGTCGCGCCATGGGCTGTCGCTCACCAGTGTGCTGGTGCGCCAGCGGTTGATCAACTGGTCCAGTTCTTCAGGTGGAATGCTTAGCAGCGCCTTGTCGAGAATGGCCTGCAGCTGTGGCTGGTCGGCGGCTACGGCAAATGCGGCAATGGCCGGGGCGTCGTCGAGCACGCTGGCAATGCGCAAACGGTCCTTGAACACATGGCTGATGTAATAGGCCGCATTGATATGGCTGCTCAGGGCCACGTCGGCAACACCGTTGGCCACGGCCTCCATCTGGCCCAGTGGGTTGTCAACTTCGACTATCTTGGCCTGCGGGTATCGCTGTTGCAAAACGGCCTGCAGCGGTGAGCCGCGCACCAAGGCGATGCGCTTGTCATCCAGGGCCTTGGTCTGTGCAGGTGATTCACCGTCGTTGCGGGTGACAAGCACGCGCGGGCTGACCAGGTAGGGGCGGGTGTAGCGCAGTTGCTTCAAGCGGTCGGCACCATAGCCCAGCGCCCCGATCATCTGTGCCTCGCCGTGCACCAGGCGGTCGATCATGGCCTGCGATGAAGCACTCTCGACGGGTGTGAACTGCAGCCCAGTGCGCAGCGAGATCTGCTTGAGCAGGTCCAGGGTGATACCGCTAGGGCGGTGCTGAGCATCGTTGAACGTCAAAGGTGCCAGCGAGGTATTGACCAGTACGCTGATAGTGGGGTGGGCGGTGATCCAGGCTTCTTCTTCTTCGCTCAAGGCAGTGAGGTGGCGCTGCAGCAGCAGGCTGGTGTTACCACTGCTCCAGCGGCGCAGAATGTTCAGGCGTTCACTTTCGCTAATGCGTGACAGCGCCTTGTCCACCAGCCGATGCAGGCGCGGGTTGTCGCTGGCTATGGCGAAGGCAAAAGCCTCTGGAGCCAGTTGGGAGAAATGGTCGATTTTCAACGTGCCCTGAAAACTTTTGCCGATCATGTAGTCGGTGCTGATCGCATCGCCCAGATAGGCGTCTGCCTCGCCCAGCACCACAGCAGCGAGCCCGGCCAGGGTTGAGCGGTACAGGCTCAGTTGCGCCTTTGGGTACAGGGTGCGAACGCTGACGGCCGGCAGGTAGTGATCGACCATCGCCAGGCGCAGGCCGGCGAGGTCGGGCGTGCTTTTCAAGCTGTGCCCCTCACGGGTGACGATCACTGGCAGGTCGTCGGCATAGGGGGTGCTCAGGCTAAGCTGGGCGTCTGCCGCTTCGAAGGCGTTGGAGCTACCTAGCAAGTCGATATGGCCATCACGCAGGGCAGTGATGGCCTCGTGACGGCTGTCAAAACGGCGTACTTCAATGGGTATGTCAAGCTGTTCGCCGATGATGCCGGCGTAGTCTGCGCTTAACCCCTCATAGTCATGCTGACTGACATTGATTTCGAACGGGGGGTAGTCGGGGCGCGCGCTACCCAGTATCAGGCGTTGGCGATTTTTCAGCCAGTGGCGATCATCGCCGGATAACGCCAGTGGGGCAGCGGCACTGATTGAGCGCGCCAGCAGATGGCGTGGTTCGCTGCTGGCCTGCAGCACCGTGGAGTTGGCCAGACCGATAGCCAGAAGGACGCTCGCCAGCAACTGTTTCATGGTAGCCGAGCGCTCAATAGACGCTGTTGCGCTTGGCCAGGTCGACCATTTCCACGAGAGACTCAGTCTTGAGCTTTTCCATGATGCGGCCCCGGTAGGTACTGATGGTCTTGGCGCTGAGGTTCATGCACGTGCCGATGTTCTTGTTGTTCTCGCCGCGCGCAAGGCGCCGCAGCACTTCCATTTCTCGGTTGGAGAGACTGGCCAGGCGCACTGGCTCGCTCTCCAGCGAGTTGCTGTTGACCGACATTTGCGGAAAGGTCGAATAACCTTTGGTCAGGGCCTTGAGGGCGAACAGCAGGGCCTCGTGGTCCTCTTCCTTGGTCACGAAGGCACCTATCCCGGCATCCAGGCAGCGGCGTACATACAGGTCAGTGGCCTGGCCGGTCAGCACCATGATCTTCGGTACCGGCTCCAGGCTCTGCAATCGCTTGATGACTTCCATGCCGTCAAGGCCAGGCAGGCCGATGTCGAGAATGACTACGTCCGGGCGCAGTTCGCGGGCTACCTGAGCCACTTCACTGCCATTGCCGACCTCGCCGATGACATGGAAGCGCTCGCGCTCGAGCAGTAGGCGCAGGGACAGCCGGACAATGGGGTGGTCGTCGACGATCAGCACGGTTGTCATGAGGAAAACTCCTGTAGGGATGTGGTCCGCTTCCTGGAACACTCAGGAATACGTCTGCAAGTGGGGTTATCGGAAGCGCTGCACGATACGACCATTCCCGAAGTTTGGTAATGCCGAGTATAGAAGTGTTGAAAACCCCAGTGCTTTTTGTTGAAAAGTCCTACAAGAAACAGGAAAGACATCACCCTGAGAAAGCGGTGATGCCGCTTCTTTGCAGTTGTTCAGGCGCAGGCAGCGTGCGGTTTGTGTATACGCAGTGTGGAGGCAGGGTTGTTGGCCAATGCCTGGCCGACCCGCGTCGGGCGGGCTACCAACTGCCCGGTACAATTTGGGCAGCGGCCTTGGAAGCGGGTTTCGGCACAGGCACGGCAGAACGTGCATTCGAAGGAGCAGATCATAACGTCGGGGCTGTCACCCGGCAGGTCGGCATCACAGCACTCGCAGTTGGGGCGTAATTCCAGCATGGGCATGGCTCCTGTTCGCAGGCGGGAACCCGGAGTCTGCTACGCCCGAGGCAAGGCTGGCAATGTTCAGTCGCCAGGGCGGTACAGATGGGCATGCCCGGCACGGTACAAGGCCGATTCGGCGAACGGTGTATCCCCCAGTACGTGGCCTACCAGGATCAGCGCCGTGCGCCGGAAATCCTTGGTCGCTACGCGTTCGACGATATCACCGAGGTTGCCGCGCACCCAATCCTGGTCTGGCCAGGTGGCCCGATGCACCACCGCAACCGGGCAGTGCGCGCCGTAGTGCGGCATCAACTCATCGACAATGCGCGACAGGTGCTTGACCCCCAGATGAATTGCCAGGGTGCTGCCATGGCGCGCCAGGTCGCCTAACTGCTCACCCGGCGGCATGGGCGAGCTGTCGCCATAGCGGGTGAGGATCACGGTCTGCGCCACTTGAGGCAAGGTCAGCTCGCAGCCGAGCAGGGCGGCGCTTGCTGCCGTGGCGGTAACGCCGGGGATGATCTGGTAATCGATGCCCAGCGCCTGCAGGTGGCGAATCTGTTCACCGATGGCGCCGTACAGGCTGGGGTCGCCGCTGTGCACCCGGGCCACATCCTGACCTTTTTCGTGTGCGCTGCGCATGGCAGTGATGATCTGTTCCAGATGCAGTTCGGCGCTGTTGATCACGGTTTCGGCCTGGTGGCCTTCGAGCAGGGCGGCGGGTACCAGTGAACCGGCATAAATGATCACCGGGCACTGACGAATCAGCCGTTGGCCCTTGACCGTGATCAGCTCCGGGTCGCCGGGGCCGGCACCGATAAAGTAGATGGTCATGCAAAGTCCTGGCAAAAAAGAGGGTACGAAACGCTCAGCAGGCCAGGGCGAGCGTCGCCGGGCCCAGTACCTGGCGCGTTAGCAGCAGCCTGGCCGTACCCTGCCGCTGGCTGGCCAAGGCCAGTGCCGCGCTCTCGGCTACGCCCCAACAGCCACTGTGCTGGTGGGCAGCGGCGGAACGGTGGCTGAGCAGTGGTTCATAGGGTTGCAGTTGCGCGCCATGGTACAGCACCAAGGGCAAACCGAGGCGCTCTGCCAATTGCTGCAAGCCGGGCTCGTCGGCCTTCAGGCTGATGCTTGCGATGCCGCGCAGGTCGGCCAGCGCCAGGCCCTGGTTGTCCAGGGCCTGGCGCAGCAAGCGTTGCAAGGCATCCGCCGGGCAACCCCGGCGGCAGCCAAAACCGGCATAGAAGGCAGGCATCAAGCCTGGCTGGAACGGCGGAACAGCCAGGCGCTGAGCAGGCCCAAGGCCAGCCAGAAGGCGGCGTTGGTCAGCCAGGAGGCGACTTTGAACTGGGTTTCCAATGCTTCAGGGGCCAGGCTTTCGTGCACCTCGGGTTGCGGTGCACCGATTACATGGGGAATGACCAGCAGCACGGCGCCCAGCGCCTTCAGCAGCCAGTGGCGGGCGAACACCAGCAAGGCCAGGCCCAGCGCTGTGGCACTGGCTGTACCAACCCACCAGGTTTGGCGTTGCCCCAGGTCGGCGGCCGCAGTCCCCGGCAGTTCTGGTGGCAAGCCCAGGGTGGGAGCCAGGCAGAACACGGCGAAGCCAGCCAACCCCCACAATGCGCCAGTGGTAGCGCGTTTGGGCTCGCGAAGGCTGTACAGGGCGGCGAGGATCAGGGCGAAGCCGACTGCGACCACCAGGTTGCCGCCTGTGGTGGACAGCACGCGCTGCCAGCCGTCTTCCGGCGACCAGGCTTCGGCGCTGTGTTCATGAGCGGCCACTTCGCTACCGTGTTCGTGGTGTGCGGCCGGGGCCGAGGACTCGTAGGTTTCCGCCTCCAGAATCAGCGGAGCCACCCAGAAGCTTTGCAGCAAGGTCAGCAACAGGGCTGCAAGGAGCCCGCTGAAACCCGCAGTACGGGCAATGCGCGTGATCATCAGGCGTACTCAGTGGCAGGGGAAGGCGGCGCTGTGGCGGGTGTCGTGGGCAGCGTTGTGCACAGCCTCGATGTGCGAGAACCCGGCAAAGTACACCAGGCACAAACCCAGCAAGCTGGCACCGACGGCGATGATTACACGCTGGCTGAGGGTAACGGGGGTAGCAAGGCTGTGTTGTTTGGCGCTGGTGACGGGCATGACGCGATCCTCTGCTTTTTGTGGGCAATGGGCGAGCGCGGCAGCCCCGGACGTGGTCGCCCAAGGGAATGCAACAGCGCCCGCCCACCGCGGGGTGTTCATGAACGCCAGGCCGGTCTCCGGGCTTGCGAGGAAGAGCTGGGCTCCTGGAACGCGTCACCTTCCCATGCCGCACTACAAGGCACAGTGGTACAGACGCTTCACTCGCTTACCGTTGCGGGGGCAGCACCGGCATTGTCCGGCCCTGCTGAAGGGCCTGGGACGCACCGGTTTCCCGTTTCACCCCCTGAGGGGCACCTGAACGTGAGGCATAAGGAGAGCATGGGGCGGGCTTGGCGTCAATGTCATACAGCGCGCGAGGCTGCCGAGCAGCAGGTAGGACAGGCTCAGGCCTGCCGTGTTCTTCCAGCAGGCAGAAGTGCAGAAACCGGGCGATCACCCGCGGGCGAATGCCGCCAGCTTGTCGCCATCCAGGCGGTAGCGCACCCACTCATCCTGCGCCTCGGCCCCCAGCTTCTGGTAGAAGCCGATCGCTGGCTCGTTCCAGTCCAGCACGCTCCATTCCAGGCGCCCGCAGTTGTTCGCCAGCGCTTCGCGGGCAATGTGCTGCAACAACTGCCGGCCGGCGCCATCGCCGCGTTGTTCGGGGGTTACGTACAGGTCTTCCAGATAGATGCCATTGCGCCCGAGCCAGGTCGAGTAGCTGTAGAAGTACACGGCAAAGCCAATTGCACGGCCATCACGCTCGCACATCAGGGTGTGCACAGTGCTGCCTTCGTCGAACAGGCTGTGCTCGATGTCGGCAAGGGTGGCGACTACCTCGTGGCGCGCGCGTTCGTACTCGGCCAGTTCAGTGATGAAGGTGAGGATCTGCTCGGCATCGGTACGAACGGCAGGGCGAATGGTAAGGCTCATGGTGACGGCTTCCTTGATCCGGATTGTCGGTACAGTGATGTGTATCTGCGTAATTTAATAGAACTGTACCGGTTGCTGGGAGTGGCGCTCCGTTAGTGTGACAGCACCCATAAAGAAAGTGGAATGCCCGCCATGCTTGCCTCTGCCGACCTGCTGACCGCCTTCGTGCTATTTGCCTTCGTGTCTTCCATCACCCCGGGTCCCAACAACACCATGTTGCTGGCCTCGGGGGTGAACTTCGGCGTGCGCCGCTCGGTCCCTCATGCCTTGGGTATCAGTTTTGGTTTCATGATGATGGTGCTGGCCGTCGGCCTGGGGCTGGGTGAGGTATTCAAGGCCTGGCCACCCCTGTACACGGTGCTGCGCTACGCGGGCGCCGCCTATCTGCTGTACCTGGCCTGGAAGATCGCCACTTCCGGGCCGGTCGGCACGGCCGCGTCCAGTGCCCGTAAACCGCTGGGCTTCTGGGGGGCGGCGGCGTTCCAGTGGGTCAACCCCAAGGCTTGGGTGATGGCGGTAGGGGCGATTACCACCTACACGCCAGCGCAAGGCTATGTAACCAACGTGATCGTCATTGCGGCCTTGTTCGCGTTGGTCAACTTGCCCAGCGTGGGGGTATGGGTGATGTTCGGCAGCGCCCTGCGCAACCTGTTGCAAAACTCGCGCTGGCTGATGCTGTTCAATGTCGTGATGGCCCTGTTGCTGGTGATTTCCCTGTACCCGCTGCTGTTTGTAGAATCAGCGTTTTCCTGACCCCGAGAGTACAGTAAGCCGATGCAGTTGATTCCCTGGTCCCACGAATGCGCCGAAGGTTTCACCCTGCGTGGCTGGCGAACCCCGGCCAGTGGCAAACCGCTGCTGCACTTCCTGCATGGCAACGGCTTCTGTTGCCTGGCTTACCAACCGTTGCTGATGCGCCTGGGCGAGCATTTCGACCTGTGGCTTTGCGACGTTCAGGGCCATGGGGACAGTGACCATGGTGGGGTGTTTCGCGGCTGGAACCGCACCGCTGCCTTGGCGGTGGAGGCCTTTCAGGGCGGACGTGGCGAGTATGGCGACGTCCAGCGGTTTGCCGTAGGGCACAGCTTTGGTGGCGTGCTTACGGGGCTGATCCTGGGCAGTGAGCCGCAACTGTTCGCACGTGCCGTGCTGCTCGACCCGGTACTGTTCAGCCGACGCATGATCGGCGTGATGGGGGCGGCCGCCCTGGTCGGCCTGCATCAGCGCCACGCCCTGGCCCGCAAGGCTGCCACCCGCCGCAGCCACTGGCCCGATCGCGAGTCGGCGTTGGCCTCGCTGCAAGGGCGCGGCATCTTCAAAGGCTGGACCCATGCGGCGCTGCAGGCCTATGTCGAGCATGCCATCGGTGAGTGTGGCGAGGCCGTGGTGCTCAAGTGCCGGCCCAGCCGTGAAGTGGAGATCTTCAGCTCATTCCCTAAACGCATGTGGGCCAGTCTGGCCGCAATCAGGACGCCGACACGGGTGTTGTATGGCGAAGACACCTATCCCTTTGTGCCACGTTCGGTCAATCGCCTGGCGCTGCTAAACCGCAATGTGACCGCACGGCAAGTTCCCGGTGGGCATTGTTTCATGCAGGAAGACCCGGCCATGGCGGCCGAGCAAGTGCTCGGTTTTTTGCAGGGTTGACTGTTCTGCAGATGGGACGATGCATGCCATTTCAGCCGTCTACCGCTTGATTGGCATCATTGATAAGGTTACCTCAACCAAGAGAGGAGCCTTCTCATGAAAACGATTCTGGGTATTCACCGCAGCCCTCACGCACATTGGGTGGGTGATGGTTTCCCGGTGCGCAGCCTGTTCACCTACGACAACCTGGCCAGCCGGATCAGCCCGTTCCTGCTGCTGGACTACGCCGGTCCGCATGATTTCACCCCGACCCAAGCACGACGCGGCGTAGGCCAGCATCCGCATCGCGGCTTCGAGACTGTGACCATCGTCTACCAAGGTGAACTGGAGCACCGTGATTCCACCGGTGCTGGAGGCTTGATCGGTCCAGGTGACGTGCAGTGGATGACGGCGGCCAACGGCATCATTCATGAAGAGTTTCATTCCCCGGACTTTGCACGCAGTGGCGGCACGCTGGAAATGGTCCAACTGTGGGTGAACCTGCCGGCGCGGGACAAGCGTGCAGCGGCCGGCTACCAGACGCTGCTGGCCGGCGACATTCCGGTGGTAGCGCTTGACGGTGATGCCGGGCGCTTGCGAGTGATTGCCGGTGACTACCATGGCCACCACGGGCCGGCCAGAACCTTCACCGCGATGGACGTGTGGGATTTGCGGCTCAACGCCGGCGCGGCCTTGCAGTTGCCGGTTGCTGCCGGGCGCAATGCAGCGCTGGTGGTGTTGCGTGGTAACGTTCGAATCAATAGCGAGCGCGAAGCAGGCCCGTCGAGCCTGGTGCTGCTCGACCGGGAGAGTGTAGACGTAGCTGTCGAGGCGCTGGACGGCGCAAGTGTGCTGCTGCTCAGCGGTGAGCCAATCGATGAGCCGATCGTCGGCTACGGCCCGTTCGTGATGAACAGCCAGGCGGAGATTGCCGAGTCGTTCGATGATTTCCATGCCGGGCGGTTTGGGCAGATGCAGGATGAGAGGGGAGGTGCCGCGCACTGATCCTGTTGATTGGGTGGCCTGTCCCGGCCCTGTCGCTGGCAGGCCATCTTCCCACGGCTACCCGGCTGGACATTGGTCAGCGCGTTGCTGACCAAGACCACTCGTCGTCAAGTTTGCTAATGCAGTCGAACACTCGGCCCTCGCGGAGAATCTTCCACTAAGGTGCTAAAGGATCCCCCGCAAGCTCATTGCCCGGGCGCATGGACAGCTGGCCGAGCATGCGCAATATCAATTGGCGCCCCGCCCGACAAAGGCGTACTCCCAAACAACAGGCCATCCCACAGAGAGGGTCGTACCATGTCGTTGATAGGCGTTTCGATACTAGAGATGCGGCAACTGATCGAGCAGGCCTGCTTGCCAGACCGCTGTGAAGTCAGCTGCCCGGACGGCGCCAACCTGACCATCCGCCTGGGCCAGGGCCAGGATCTCGATCAGGGCGTGACCCTCAGCGGGGTCGCGCTGCAAAATCTCAACAGTTGCCGTGACCTTGTCAACCTGGTGGAGCAGCTGCATGCGCTGCGTGACAACCACCCGGCGCCACTCAAGGCGATTGCCTGAGCGCGCCTGTCGTGCCCCGGTCAGCCAAGGCTGGCCGGGCTGCTGAAAGCAACGCGCTGGCATGCGCCCAGGCAGCCACAACCCCCGTTGATCGGCTTATTGCAGTTCCAGCAGCAGGTTCAATCCACCGTCGCCGCACTTTCCCTTCTCGCGAACCACGCCGTGGTAACTCCGCCCATCCCAGACGAAGGCCACACTGTGAGCTCGGTCGATCTTGTCAGGCAGTGGGGGGCACACGTGCAGGCGCAGCCCTGGGCGACCCTGCAGGTTGAGGGCGGCGAGCTGGCATTGGCATTCCACGCGTTGCGCCACCGGGCCGAACAGGGTGTCGCGTACGTAATCGAGCTGCAGCGAAGCATTGGGTGCGCGGCCAGGCATCTTCATCGGTACATGGCTCCGTTGCAACGGCTCGAAGAACCAGGCGGGTTGGGCATGGCAGGCTCCAGACAAAAGAAAGGCGGCTTATCATTCGAAGCTTGCCTGGCCAAGATGTTCAATGTGTTTCATGTGCGTTCATCTTGTTTTGCGCGGGGTGGCAGATGACGGCCCCTGTTCAGGCACCCGCCTTGCGCAAGGTCAGGTTGATCCGCCGTTCGCCCAGGCGCGGATGCACACCGGGTTTGATCGGTAGCACGCCGTGGAAGCGCAAGCGGTCTTCGCCGCCCCAAACCAGCACATCGCCGTGGCTCAGCGCAATGCGCTGAGCCTTGTCGGCACGCTGCAGGCCGCCGAACAGGAACACCGCCGGTAAGCCCAACGACACCGACACGATCGGTTGGCCGAAATCCTGCTCGTCGCGGTCCTGGTGCAGACTCAGGCGTGTGCCTGGCAGGTAATGGTTGACCAGGCAGGCATCCGGCACAAAACCGTCAAACCCGGCCATGGCTGCCGCGCGGGAGGCCAAGGCGAGCAGAACCGGGGGCAGGGCGGGCCAGGGCTGGCCACTGAGTGGGTCGCTGGGGCTGTACCGGTAGCCATGTTGATCACTCACCCACCCCAGCGTACCGCAGTTGGTCAGGCCCACTGCCATGCGCAGGCCTCCTGGGGTGTACATGTGCCGGAACGGCGCAGCACGCAGCACCGGACGCAGGGCATCGAGCAGCGCCTCGGTTTCGGCCAGGGCGAAGCCGGGCAGCAGCACAGTGTGGCTGGCCAGGCGTTGCGGCTGGGCGCCGAACAGGTCGAGGTCGGACTGGATCATGCGGCTGCACATTTTCGAGCGGTTTGCCATTGTACCCGACCGATACACGTCAAGGGATCGCACACGCCGATCGGATCGAACGATTGCAGAGGGCGGGATAACAGAAAAAGGAACCGCGGCACCAGGGAGAGGAGCACCGCGGTTCAAGGGGGAGCGGTTTACTGCTGGGTCACAGTGGCCAGGTTCGCGCTGCCCAGCTGGGTGATGGTGGCGGATTGGGCGACACCACTTTGGTCGACGAACGCCTTGTTGCTTTGGCCTCCCTGGGTCACGTAGGCGACGTTGATGCTGTCAGTCTGTTTGATGGTGGCTTCGTTTCCGCTTCCGTAGAGTTGGTTGGTGTAGCTCTGGTTGCTATAGCCGGACTGGTCGAGCGTGATGGTGTTGCCGGTGCCCTGGCTGCTGCCGTAGGCATAGTTGTCGGTCCCACGCTGGTCGGCGATCAGAATGTTGTCAGTGCCGTTCTGTTCGAAGTACAGCTCGTTGCTGACGTCATCCTGCTTGGTCGACATCTGGTTGCCTTTACCCGTCTGGGTCAGCGTGGCCTGCTGGTCAGCGCCCTTCTGGGTCAGATTGACACCGTTGCCATTGCCCGTCTGGTTGATGGTGGCGTTCTGGTTGGTGCCGAACTGGCCACCCATCTTGGCGCCTTTCCAGTTACTGGCGGTGATGCTGTTGCCATTGCCTTGGGTGTTGATGGTCAGGTTGAGGTTCTCACCATTCTGATAGGTGAAATGCAGGTTGTTGTTGCCGGTTTGGGTAATGGTGGTGGTCGAGTTGTTGGTCTCGAACTGGTCCGACCAACTGGCGTTGGCATTGCCTTGCTGCGACAGGCTGACCTTGTTGCTGACGCCGAAGCTCTGGTCGATATAGCCTTCGTTCGACTGGCCGGTCTGGACTACGGAGGCCTGGCTACCGATCTGTGTGTCCTGCCACACTTCCACGGAGTTGCCGCCCCCGTACTGGCCAATGGCAATGGTGCCACCGGTGCCTTCGCGCTGGTCGCCATAGGCCCAGTTGTCGTGGCCATCCTGATAGACCTGGATATCGCCATCGATATGGTTCAGGTGCTCGGCGGCGGCGTAGTTGTCCTGGCCGGTCTGGTTGACGGTGCTGCGGTTGTTGCTGCCACCAAAGGTCTGCTCGATGAACGCTTCGTTGCGCTGGCCGGATTGCCAGCTGGTGGCTTTGCTGCCTTCCTGGCTGTCCTGCCACACGGTGGATTTATTGCCGACGCCTTGTTGGGTTTGCAGCGATTCGTTGTTTGACCCTATCGACTGGCTGGCGAAGGCATCGTTGTAGCTGCCTCCGGCGTGCTGGGTGATCTGGCTGCCGTTCTCGAACAGTTGCTCAGCGTAGCCGGCGTTGTACTGGCCGGTGGCGCTCTGCTGAATATCGCTGGTGCTTTCGGTCTGCACGGCGAGGTGGTTGTGGCCCTTGCCAGTCTGGTTCTGGGTGGCCGAGGCGAAGGATGCCTGGGTCTGAGAGACTTCGGCGATGTTTTCCTTGCCGTCCTGGGTCTGGGACGAGGTGCTGTCAGCAGCCATGGCCTGACCTGCGAGGGCCAGGACGATAGCGGCACTTAACGGAGCGAGCTTGTACATGGTGGTGCCTCCAGGTCTATCGGTATTGGGTGATCTGAACATGCTGGCCATTGCCAGCCTGGGTCACGGAGCTGTTGAGCCCCGAGCCGGACTGCACGATGCTGGCGCTGTTGTCGTTGCCGATCTGCTCGATGGCAGCGTTGTTGCTGCTGCCACTCTGGCGAATCGACGCGCTGTTGCCATTTCCCTGTTGGCGGATGATGGCCATCAGGTCACTGCCTTCCTGCAAGATGTACGCTTCCTGGGCACCGCCGGACTGGACGATACGGCCCAGCAGGGCCTGACCGTTCTGGTCGAGGGCGGCGCGGTTGCCTGACCCTTGCTGCTCGATCACCGCAGCCTGGCCGGCACCGGCCGGCAGCAGGCGGATGATCACGGGTTCACCGAGGTCGTTGCCGGGTGCGAGGTCGGCATTGTCCATCAGGTCCTCTGCCCAGCAGGCCTGGCCCGCCAGGGCCAGGCAGAGCAACAGGGGGTACAGCCGTTTCATCGAAGCCTCCGGCTTTTACTGCACGACTACGTTGACGGTGCGCGTGGTGCCTTGGCTGGTTGTGATCGTCGCCGTCGGTGCCGCAGTCGGGATGATCGTGGTGCTATTGCTCACCGCCAGGCGCCAGCGGCCGGTCAGCGCTACCGTGGCCGTACCCAAGGTCTGGACGCCGGTAGTCGTGGTTACCCGCACGGTTACGGTATTGCCGGTGGTCACCGACGAGGTGCCACTGATGTCCCAGTTGTAACGGTTGTTGGAGCGCGCCGTGACCGTGGCTGCCGTGACGGCGAAGGTTTCAGCGGCAGGCCGAGGCGACACGTTGACGGTGACCGTACCTGGGGTGGACAGCCCCCCCAGCGAGTCACGTGCCTGGTAGGTGAAGGTGGTGGTGAAGGCTGTGGTTACAGTGGCCGGTGGGGTATAGGTGACGGTTGTGCCGTCGGTGCTGACCGTGCCGCGGCCGGCGGGCGGCTGGGTGATGTTGGTCACGCTCAGCGGTACGTTGCCTTCTGGATCGGTGTCGTTGGCCAGTACGTTGATGGTCAATGGCACGCCCAAGGTGGCGACGGTTTCCGGGTTGGCAGTCGGTGCCTGGTTAGGTGCGACGTTGATCGTGACCGTGGCCGGTTCCGATTTCAGCCCCTTGGCATCCACCGCCCGGTAGCTGAAGTTGGCTACCAGCGGTTGTGTGGCCCCGGTCGGCGGCGTGTAGGTAACCGAGGTGGTGCCATTCATCACGACGCCGCCAAGGCCGGTCCCGGGTTGGGTCAGGTCGCTGATGGTCAGCGGCACGTTGCCATCCGGGTCGCTGTCGTTCAGCAGCAGGTTGAGTGTGATCGGTACACCGACACTGGTGCTGCCGACATCGGCCTGGGCGAGCGGTGGCTGGTTGGCGGCCTCGACCGGGGCGTTGCCGACCACGATCACTGGCTCTACATCACTACCGCCGCGGGCAGACTTGACCGTAACGGTGGCGGGCGGTTGCGCCAAGTCGTTGACCGTGATGCTTTGCAGTGTGCCCGATTTCGACAGGCGGCCGTAGCCTTGGGCGAGCAGGTCGGGGACCGCTACTTCGTCGCTGGAACTGGCCTCGATCAACAGACGTTTGTTGGCCCAGTCGTAGCGTGCGGTGCTGACTTTGACCACGTCGCTGAGCTTGCTCGAGAGCGCAGTCGGCTGGGTGCCGCCGACTGCGTTGCTGGCGGTGACAACCACCACCTCTGGCGGCACCGACTGGTTGAACTGCTGGCTGAAGAACAAACCGTTGTTGTCCGAAGTCAGGGTGAACTGACAAGGCGAAGGCGGCGTGCCGATCAGTGCCAGGCCATTGCGCATACACAGGCTGGCCTCACTCGGGGCCTTGGCGAACACCTCCACGCGGGTACCGCTGCCGTTGCGCGAGTAGGTGGCGCGCTCCAGCGTGACCGGGGTTTGTGCTCGCGGGTCCAGCACCTTGCCAGACACTGTGAACGTGTTGGTCTGAATGGCGCCCGCGGGCCCTTCGATGCGCACGAAGTTGGTATTGAAGGGGCTACCGGTTACCGCTTCGGTGATATTGGGGTCGCCGATGTAGGTTTCGGTGGTGCCAGTGTCAGGATTGACCTCTGTATACGGCCCGCCAACCCCCTTCAGCCAAGGGCCGATCGCCCCCCCCAGCGCCCCCCGGAAGTTGCCGGGAGCGCCAATGCCTATGTCCCGGGTGATATTGATCGCGCGACGACCTGCCGTGGTGACGTTGACCGTCTCCACCCCGTAAGGGTGCGTGATGGTGTAGGTACCGGTGCGTGGGACCGAAGCGCGGATACGGATGCGGGCGAAGCTTTGCTGATCACCGTCTACCGGGTTTTCAGCCGCGAAGGCTGCCTCTATACCGGCAACGTAGACCTCCAGTTCATAACCGCTGTTACCTACTTGTGGTATCGAGGTTTCGGCCAGGAACCAGAACATCTCGGGTGGCCAGTTATCTGGAAATACCAGCGGCAGGGCATCGTCATAGATCCCGGGCTCGGGCAACAAGGTGCACATGTAGGCGGGCGCCCCTGGTGCGCCTGGCGCACGGGTGCTGGTGGCACGCGACTGGCACAGCTCCAGGGATTGGTCGAGGCTGTCCTTGTACCACATCGGATAGCCACCCGTGGCGAAGGTGTAGGGCCCCGGGTCGACATCAGACAGCGCGGCGAACGCGGCGCTGGTAACGGTAAGAGAGAAACCGGCGGCCAACAGCGCACGGCGCGACCAAGTGTTCATGCTGCCTCCTTGAAGGCTGAGCCTTTGTCTGTTCATGGCACCAGCACCACGTCTTCGGTGTCGCTACCACCGTTGGCGCTGGTGACCTGCACCTTGGCCGGCGGAATGGGCGAGAGGGTCATGCTCAACGTCTTCACGGCGCCGGTACCGCCCAGGTTGCCGATCAGCGTGCCGTTGCCGGTATGTGCGGTAAGTACTGGAGGTGTTGTTTCGTCACTGGTGCTGGCCACCAGGGTCAGCTCGCCGGTGGACAGGCGGTACTGGGCCTGCGTGATGGTGACCAGGTCGGTCAGGGGAACGTTGCTGGTGGTCAGGCTGCTGGTCGGGATTGCCACGCTGTTGTCAGCGGACAGTGTCACGAGGGTTCCGGCCGCCGGGTTGAGGGCTGACTGGGCGTACCAGGCGCCGGTGCCGTTGGCCTCGGTGAGGCTCAGGTTGGGGGTCTGACTGGTCAGGGTGACGCTTGCCGGTGGCGGCGGGGCCAACACGAAGATGTCTTGCTGGGCGATGAGGTCGCCGTTCTCGGTATGGCGTGAGTAAGTGCTGCGTTGTGGCATCAGCGGGGTTGGCAAGGCCACTTCGGAAAGCTTGCCCGAGACAGCGAACAGCTCGGTGCGCAGGTCGATGCCACCAGGGCCCTCAATGCGTACGTAGTTGGTGTTGAATGGGCTGCCGGTGACCCGCTCTTCCAGGTTCGGGTCGCCGATGAAGCGCTCGTTGCCTTCGGTGTAGGGGCCGTTGACACTGCGCAGAAACGGCCCGACATCACCCTTGAGTGCGCCGGTGAAGTCGCCTGCCCCGGCGATGCCGATGTCACGGGTCATGTTGATCGCCCGGCGCCCTGCAACGGGCACATCGAACACTTCAACGCCATAGGGGTGGGTGACCACGTAGGTGCCCGCGGTGGGTACGTCGACCCGGATACGGACCCGGGCGAAGCTGACCTGGTCACCCTCGACAGGTTCTTCGGCAGCGAATGCCGCTTCGATCGCCGTGCCATAGCTGAGGTCGATGCCACGGGCGGCGTCGACGATGGCAGCGTCGGCAGTGAACCAGAACGCTTCGTCAGGGAAGTTGGTGGGGAAGACGATGGGTTGGGTATCGTCGAACACACCAGGCGTGGGCAGCAGCGTGCACATGTATGAAGGTGCACCAGGTGCGCCGGCGACCCGGGAGCTGACGGCCTTGGTCAGGCACAGGTCGAGGGTACGACCGTGGCTGTCCTGGTACCAGGCGGGGAAGCCGCCATTGGCAGGGACGTAAGCGCCTGGATCGACAGCGTTCAAGGCGGCCTGCGCGGGAAGCTGGAGCATGCCGGCGAAAATCGCCACTGCCAGCGGGTGGGGTATCGGTCGGTGCATGAGTCAATTCCTCCTGCAAACGGGCCCATGGACTTGGGGCGTCTGGGAGGAGATCGGCAAGAGCTGTGCCAAACCCTGAAAAATGCGTTGCAGGCCTTGTGGGGCAAGGGGCGAGCCTCTCCGCGAGGGATTTTGCAAGCGGCTGGCGGTGGGCAGCGTTCCCCCAAGGTTGGGGATTGGGGGCCGGTAATTTCAACCCGCTTTTCGATGCAGAGCCGAGCGCTGAATACAGTCAGGATCAGGCAGTAGGCGCGGCCGGTTATTCTTGCGATCTGGAGGCCCGTGGTTTGCGTGGTTTTTTCGCCGGCCGCTTACCAGGCTTGAGCTGCCAGCGGTCGGCGTTGGCGAGCAGGCGTGCCTGGATTGCGGGTGGGTAGTCGCTCAGGGTTGTCACGGGTGGGACTGGCTTGCCGGGCAGGCCGGCCTCGCGGATGACCTTCGGCCAGCGCGGTCGCCAGCACAGCAGCAGGCTGAGCCAGTGGCCGGTGCCGATGATGATGAACGCGGGCCAGACAAACAGCAGCGCAACTTTGAACAGCCAGCTGCTTTTGCGGAAGAAACGCCCAAGGCCTTCGAACTGGGCGCTGAATGCCTGGAGGGGTGAGGGTAGCTGGGTGCTCAGGCGGGGGCGGGGGATGGCGTGTGGGCCTTCTTCCATGTAACGACGGATGAATTCCCACTCATCACGCAGTTCGCTGCCGCCTTGGCCTTGTTTGCCCAGCAGGGCCATTTCCATGTGGGGCAGGCCGGTGCGGCTGGGGTGCCAGATTAGGCCGAGTCGTATTCCAACGCTTAGCGAATCATCTTCTGGGCGAATGCCCGTGCTGCCGGTTGTTTTCCAGGGGAAGGTGACGATGCCACCACAGTAGCTGGGTCGATGGAGGTGGACCTGTTGAGTTATTCGATTGAATCGAATGAGCAGATGGCGGCTGGTCAGCATTTCCAGTCGGGTCAAGCTTACTCCATATTTTGTGTAAAAAAATATCGTAGCGCCTGATACGAGTGCCATCATGAATGTCAGTGCCACCATCAGAAGTGATCGAGCCTCACGGTCTGCTATGTCTTCCCAGAGAAAATACAATGTGGAGATTGTCGTAACACCTATAATGGGCATGATTCCGCCTAGCGTTGCAATGGTTATGAGTCCGCGCTTCTCCTCTGAGCCGCCACATCGCATTTCAATAAATGTTTCGTTGAAAGCGAAAATCGGTCCGCGTGTGTGGGGTTTTTCGCTAACAGTTTGGAAGTGTATGTCCTCTTCCAAATCCCCTTCGTAAAATTCCTGGGTGGCGCGCTTCTCAGCAGATGTTAACTCTGCTTCGTACGCTTTTCGTTCGGTCTCTGACTCGGTTGCCATTTGCCAGAATCCCCATTCAATCAAATACATTACAGAACCTCGCTGAATGCGGCATGTAGTGCCATCAATTCTTCTTGCTCTTTGTAAGGCTCCGAGTTTTTCCCCACGCGGAAGCTGCTGCGTTTGCACCACTTTTCCAAAGCGTCATCTTCAAAGATGTAAATGATCACCGTCAAAACGTGCCCTATCCAGAACGCGCCGAGAACTAAACAAGCGAGCAGTAGCCTCGCCGATTACGCACTGGCCGGTCTGCTCGGCAAAGGCCAGGCCGTTGATGAGGTCGGCGTTGTCATAGCGGTCCAGCGCTTGCAACAAGCGTTCGCTGACCACCCAGCGGGTATGGTCCTTGGCGCGGTCTTCGGCGGTAGCCGGAAGTGATGGTTCAAAGAGTCCATGGGTACGCTCCATCTGCAAGGATGATGTATGGCATCAATTGATCTCCTTGGGCCTTCTGGGCGTGCGCGGTTTGCGTGGCTTTTTCTCCGGCCGCTTGCCGGGCTTGAGCTGCCAGCGGTCGGCGTTGGCGAGCAGGCGTGGGACTGGCTTGCCGGGCAGGCCGGCCTCGCGGATGACCTTCGGCCAGCGCGGTCGCCAGCACAGCAGCAGGCTGAGCCAGTGGCCGGTGCCGATGATGACGAACGCGGGCCAGACAAACAGCAGCGCAACTTTGAACAGCCAGCTGCTTTTGCGGAAGAAACGTCCAACCGAATCAGTGAAATCCCACCACGCCAGCAGTGAACCCCCGGTGCCAGCTAAACTGGCGCCCCATAGTTTCAAGCGCCCTAGTCAGCGCGCTTCCCGCTGCCCGGCTCGCCGGACACTTGAGCCACGCCAACATCGTCACGGGCACGGACGGCCATTCGTACCTGTTGCGCTTCCACACCGCCGCGGCTCTGCTAGTGCTGGACAGGCACCGTGAGCTGCCTGGGGTTAGCGAATGGCTGGCTCCCATCCATCACTGGTGGGCCCCCGTGGCACACCCGAGCAAGCGGTTGTGGATGCAGATATCCGGCGGTAATCAGCCTCAATCCACGCACTGTCCGCCAATCACGTTGAACGAAGCGTGTTGGGCCGAACTGGCGGGTGACCCGCTGAGCTATCAACTTGCCGAGTTGCTCAAGAACGAGCAGTCCTGCCCGACCTTGCACGCTGCCTGCCACGGCACACGGGTTGGCTTGATTCAGCACTATCTGGATCAGGCGCGCGCGCAAGGTCTGGGGCGTGAAGAAGACCTTATCAGCTATGTGCTGATGCTGGCTCGCGGTGGCGAACAGCTCGGTAGCTCGCCAGCCTGGCAGGAGGCGATTGCCGCCACGCGCGAGCAGCAGACATCCCTGATGGACAACGTGCAGCGCTGCCTGCGCACCAAGGACTGAGGCACAACACAACCATGGACTCACTCAGCGAAACCCTCGAACTGTGCAGGCGCATCACCTCCGGCTACCGCCCGGCCCTGCGCAACAGCCCCGTCGCCGACTGCACCCGCCGCTTCGAACTGCTGCCCCTGCGCTACGCCGCCGTCGGCGGCAACCCGGCACAACGTGCTC